>CAZCTE010000114.1:0-4915 GCA_964501395.1 uncultured Atopobium sp. | reverse complement strand
GTCAAGCAGGAGCGCGAGTAGCGCGGGTCGGGTGACGCGCGGCGTGCCGTCCCGCACGCTACCCTGTGCGGCGCGGGCCCTGGGCGGGTGACGCCGCCCGCAGCGCTCGGTCCCTAGCTCACCACCACGGCGCCAAAGCCCGCCTCGCGGGCCTGGCGCTCAAGTACGTCCATGCGCTCGTCAGAGGGGGAGGGGGCGCCGGCCATGGCCCCCCTCACCCCAAAGGGACGAAACCTCATCAGGCGCAGGCGCGTCTCGGCGCGCTTCTCGCCCAGGGTCTCGGCGATCCCGGCGACGGTGGCCTCCGGGTCGTTCCAGCCCTCTGTGACGATGACGCGCACCTCCTCGAGCTTGCCCCGCTCGGCTAGGAACGCGAGGTTCTTGCGCACCGTGCGCCCGTTCTCGCCCGTGAGGCGCTCGAACCACGCGTCGTCCCAGGCCTTCACGTCGAGCATCACGCCGTCGGCGAGGTCGAGCAGGTCCTGGTGGTCGGCGAAGTCGATCGTGCCGTTGGAGTCTATGAGGCGCCCGAGACCCTCCTCGCGGCAGAGGCCAAAGAGCTCGTGCAGGAAGTCCGGGTAGAGCATGCACTCGCCGCCCGAGCACGTGATGCCGCGGACGAAGGGCTGGTAGCCCGCGACCTGCTCGAACACGTCGGCGGCGGTGCGCCACGTGACGCGCGGCGAGGCGTGCCTCTTGCAGGTCCTGATGCAGGCGTCGCACGCTACGCAGGCGCTTGCGTCCCAGGTCACGCGCCCGCCAGCGACGCCGAGCGCGCCTGCGGGGCAGCCCGCCACGCAGTCCCCGCACCCGGCGCACAGACGCTGGGTCTCGGGGTTGTGGCAGTAGGCGCAGCGGATGTTGCAGCCCTGCACAAAGACCGAGGCCCGCGCGCCCGGCCCGTCAACCAGGGAGAACGGGATTATGTTGTTGATGGGCGCGCGTGCCGCCATGAGATCCTCCCAAGAGGCGCGCGAGCAGGGCGGCCGGCGCGGTGCCTTCGCCCCGCCCGTCTCCGCCCTGCTCGCCGCAGCCCCTAGGCCTCGAGCCTGACCTTGCGGTCGGCAAGGTCGTTGGCGCGCCAGTTGCCCTCGCCGTCGTGGGTGGTGTCCTCGAGGACCGCCTCGCCGCGGGCGTACTTCTCCATCTCGGAGCGCTTGACCAGAAAGCCGGTGATGCGCACGAGGTCGCCGTCGGAGGGATAGAACGAGATGTACTTGTCGTCCACCGAGAACGCGCCCTTGATGACGTCGAGGATGGCCTCGGGGTTCTTGCCCGCGGTGGGCTCCACCGGGAAGATGTCCGAGACGCCCGCGTTGAAGTACTTGTGCATGCCCGCCGCCTGGCGGATGTGGTCGTAGAAGACCTTGGGCTCGTCGCCCACCTTGATGCGCACGCCCGGCGTGACGCCCTGCTGGTCGGCGAAGCCTGCCTGCGCGTGCAGCGTGAAGCGCCCGCCCGAGACCTCGTTGTAGACCGCGGGGAAGGCCATGACCTGGTCGTAGATGCGCTGGCAGATCTCCTGGGCCAGGGCGTTGGCCTCGTCGTCGGTGCCGTAGGCGCGGTCGTCGCCCAGGTGCAGCAGCTCCTTGACGCACTCGCTCATGCCGGCAACGCCGAACATCGCGGTGAAGCGGTCGCGGCGGATGAGGCCCTCCCTGGCGAGGAACGAGGACTGGAAGAAGTTGGACTGCTCCACCTCGAAGCGGATGCGCTCGTTCATGTAGCTGCAGAGCTCGCCGGTGGCCGTGGGCAGGACGTTGTCGAGGAAGTCGTCCACGCTCGTGGCGAGACGGGCCATGCCAGGCAGCAGCAGGCGGTCGAGGCAGTACGCGCCGCCGCCGAGCGGCAGCACGTTGTAGCAGCTCACAACCGTGTAGTCGTCCTCGTAGGTGTCCTTGTGCAGGGGGTGGTTGGCAAAGGCCGGGTTGGAGCAGGCCATCGCGGCCTCAACGCAGGCGATCATGAAGTCGTCGGGCGTGGTGGCCGGGTCGTACTTCATCGTGAGGTTGGGGCAGGCGTTCTGCGTCTTTGCCATGGCCTTGAGGAGGAGCCGCCCCGCGCGGGTGTCCTCGGGGCCTATGTTGGCGTGGCAGTAGCCCGAGGACACCGTGCGGTCGATGAAGTCGAGGAAGCGGCAGAGCTTCTTCACGACCACGTCATCGTCCTCGTTGGCCACGAAGGGCTCGAGGATGGCGTCGAGCTGGCCCACGTAGACCGGGCGGCTCGTGACCGAGGGGACGTTCTGGTAGAGCATTGCCAGGTCCCAGAGCAGGTCGTCGAGGGTCTCGGGCGGGTCCAGGCGCAGGAACTCGGAGCCCTGGGCCACGAAGCGGCCGTAGTCCGGGCAGATGTAGCGCGCGCGGTAGGGCGCGTTGCCCTCGCACATGTCGTCGAGGGCGTGGGCGGCAAAGAGCCGGTCGAACTCCTTGGTGGTCTTGATGGGGCTCACGCTGTTCTCGGCCGCCTGGGCGAGGTGCAGGACCTTCTGCTTGTAGGTCAGGTTGCTCGCGGTGATGATGTCGAGGTACTCACGTTCCTTCTCGGGGCTCACGCTTGCCATGGCTCCTCCTAGCTCCTCTTCTTGATGCCCTGCAGGGCGCAGGCGACCTTGGCGCCCAGCTCAACGTTGTTGTAGACGAGGCGGATGTTGGACGCAAGGGAGTCTCCGCCGGTGATCTCGGAGATCTTGGCCAGCAGGAACGGCGTGGTCTCCTTGCCGTGGATCCCCTGGGCGTCGGCCTCGGCGAGCGCCTGCTCAATCGCGGCGTCGATCGTGGCCTTGTCCATCGAGTACTCCTCGGGGATGGGGTTGCCCACGAGCACGCCGCCCCTGAGGCCCATCTCGCGCTTGGTGTGGAAGATCTCCGCGAGCTCCTCGGGCGTGTCCACGCGGTAGTCCACGCCAAAGCCGGAGTGGCGCGTGTAGAAGGCCGGCAGCTCCTCGGTCTGGTAGCCCAGCACCGGCACGCCGCGGGTCTCCAGGAACTCGAGGGTGAGGCCCAGGTCGAGAATGGACTTGGCGCCGGCGCAGATGACCATGACGGGCGTGCTGGCCAGCTCCTCGAGGTCGGCGGAGATGTCCATGGTGGTCTCGGCGCCGCGGTGCACGCCGCCGATGCCGCCCGTGGCAAAGACCTCGATGCCGGCCATGTGGGCGATGATCATCGTGGTGGTGACGGTGGTGGCGCCGTCCATGCCGCGCGAGCAGACCACGGCGAGGTCGCGGCGGGAGACCTTGGTCACCTCGCGGCCGCGCTTGCCGAGGTAGTCGATCTCCTCGGGGGTGAGGCCCGCGCGCAGGCGGCCGCCGATGACGGCGATGGTGGCCGGGACGGCGCCGTTCTCGCGGATGATGCGCTCGACCTCGAGGGCGGTCTCCACGTTCTGCGGGTAGGGCATGCCGTGGGAGATGATGGTGGACTCCAGGGCCACCACGGGGCGTCCCTGGTCGAGCGCCTCCCTGACCTCGTCGCTGACGTCGAGATACGCGTTGAGCTGCTGCATGGGGTCTCCTTTCGATGCGTCCCGGCCCTGCGGCGCGGGGCGGTTGTTCCTGGGTTGGGTGGTTGCTGGTTACGTGGTGGTGGCTGCGGGCGCGGCCTGGGGCTTGCCGCCGTCCTGCCGCGCGGTTTCGCCGGCGTTCGCGCGCTTGTCGCCCGCTCGCGTTGCGCCCTCACCTGCGGCCAGCCGCTCGCGCAGCGCCCCCGCGGTGAGGTTGGCGTTGATTGTGTCCGCCGCCTCCACGCACAGCGACGCGGCCGCAAGGCCCGCGCGCCCCTGCCCGAGGAGGTCCTCCTCGTTCATGAACGCCCAGGCTATGGCCGCCATCATGGCGTCGCCGGCGCCCGTGGCGTTGACCACGCGGCCCTCGAAGCAGGGCAGGACCTCCCGACGCTCGCGGTTCGCGCAGAGGAGCCCCCGGGTGTCGAGCGAGATGAACACCTGGTCGAGGCCGGCGTCCAGCAGGCGCTCGACCGCGCGGTCGAGCGAGGCCTCGTCGCTGATCTCCACGTGCGCGAGCTTCTCGGCCTCAAGGCGGTTGGGCTTGATCGTGTGCAGGCTGCCGAGAAGTCCCTCGAGCTTGGAGGCCTTGGCCGTGGACACGGGATCGCAGAAGAGCGGGGTGTGCACGTTCTTGGCGAGCCAGGCGAGGGTCTCGGCCGGGAGGTTGGTGTCCACGACGCACACGGCGGCGCGCTCGATGAGGTCGAGCTTGCGCTCGAGCAGGGGCGGCAGGAGCCTGTCGTGGATGGACATGTCCGAGACGGCGAGCTCCATGTCGCCCTTCTCGTCCATGATGAAGAGGTAGGTGGAGGTTGCGGCGCCCGGCACCACCACGGAGTCGTTCACGTTCACGCCCGCGGCGCGGCAGGCGCCGGCGAGCTCCTCGGCGCGGGCGTCCTCGCCAAAGGCCGTGACCAGGCGCACGTCGGCACCCAGAAGCGCCATGTTGTGCGCGATGTTGCGCCCGGCACCGCCCGCCGACACGCTCACGGTGCCGGGGTTGGAGTCGCGCGCGACGAGGGGGCCTGCGGGGCGGCCGGCGATGTCCATGTTTGCGCCGCCCACCACCACGGCGTAGGGCCGCTCGGCAACGATGTACTGCCTGCCGAGAAGCGCGCCCTTGCGCACGAGGTTGGAGATGTGGACCGCCACCGACGAGCGCGAGATCCGCGCGCGCTCGGCGACCTCGCGCTGCGTGATGGCGGGGTTCTCCCGGATCCAGCCGAGAATCTGCTGCTCGCGTTCGGTGAGCGGTGTCACGTGGCGCTCCTTGGGACGGGGCGGTTGGGCAGTCATCCTGCGGGCGGTCGCCTGGCGGACCGGCCGTCCAGCGGGGGCGGTCGTCTCAACACTTACTTAGACGACTCAACAAATCATAATGCGCGTCCCCACGCCTTGCAAACGACGC
>CAZCTE010000113.1:0-4971 GCA_964501395.1 uncultured Atopobium sp. | reverse complement strand
CGTTGTGCACTCATACATGAGTGCACAACCTGCAAATCCGGTCGATTCGGGTGCACAACGGACCTCGAGGGCGCAACCGTGAGCGCACAACCCGACGTCCTCGTTGCGTGCGCGCGTTGTGCACCAAAACGTGCGCTGGAACATGAGGTCTGTCCTTTCCTTTGTCATCCACGCGGACGCCAAGGAGCCGTAAGATTCCGAGGGACTGGCAAAGGAGGGGCGGTGCGGAGATGAGCCTGCGGGAGCTTCTGGGGGTGCAGCCGGGCGTGACGTCCGTGGTGGGCAGCGGCGGCAAGACCACGCTGCTCGCGGCGCTGGCGGCCGAGCTGCCGGGAACGGTGGTGCTCACCACCACGACGCATGTGCTGCCGTTTCCCAACGTGCCGACGCTCGTGGACCCCACGCCCGAGGACGTGGCGTATGAGCTGGCCCGCTCACGGGTGGTGTGCGTGGGGTCGCACGCCCCCGGTGACGAGAAGGACGCCACCGAGAAGCTCTCCGCGCCCGCGTGCGGCATCGAGGCGCTCGCGGACGTTGCCGACTATGTGCTCGTGGAGGCGGACGGGTCGCGCCGGCTCCCCCTCAAGGCACACGCGGCCTGGGAACCCGTGGTGCCCGCCTGCTCCGGGCGCACGATTCTCGTGGTCGGCGCGAGCGGGCTCGGCCGGCCCGTACGCGAGGCGGTGCATCGACCGGAGGTCTTCTGCGCACTCGTCGGCTGCGCGCCCGAGGACGCCGCCACGCCGGAGCGTGTTGCGCGGGCGATCAACGCGGAGGCGCTCGCGGACGTGGTGCTCGTCAACCAGGCGGACGTGGCGTCGGACGGGGCACGCGAGCTGGCAGCTCTCCTCGACGCGCCGTGCATCGTGGGCAGCCTGCGCCGATGCCGCTTTCAGGCATCCTGACCGAGAGGGGCAGCGAGAGAGGCCGGCGGCTGGACAGGACAGCCGAAAGAGACCGGCGGACAGAGGCTCCGCGCAGGCCCGATGACCCCGTTTTCCACCCCGCAACCGCAGGTTGCGCGATAGGTGCTGTCCGAAACCAAGGGTCACGGCTATGCTTTGCACGAGGCGCCCGGAGATGGGCTCCGGGAAGAGCGGCGCGGCGGAACGTGCCACGCAGAGGAAAGGGGCGGACATGATTATCGGAGTGGACCCAGTGGCTCTCTTGGTGACTGTTGTGCCGATGCTCCTCCTACTCGCCCTCCTGGTGCTCGCCGTGGTGCTGTGCGTCCTCGCGATCCGCTGGTTCCTCCGCCAGGAGCGGGCGAGCAAGGACCCGGAGTCGATGGCGGCGCGCCGCTCGCTCGCCGAGGTCCTGAGGTCCCATCGCAAGCGCTGCAACATGACGCAGGAGTTCGTTGCCGAGAAGGTCGGCGTGAGCCGCCAGGCCGTGAGCAAGTGGGAGTCCGGAGCGTCCGAGCCGAGCACAACCAACCTCATGAAGGTGGCCCGCCTCTACGGCGTGGACCCCGCCGAGCTGCTCCGCGAGGTCACGAGCTAGCGCGCCCCGTTCGCAAGCGAGGAAAACGCGCGGCGTGCCGAGCCAGAACGCGCGGCGTGCCGAGCCAGACCGGGCCAGAACGCGCGGCGCCCCGTCCCCCTAGTCCACGCTCTTGAGCGCCTCGAGCATGTCAACGCGCCGCAGGCGCCGGAGCACCACGAAGTGCAGCGCCGCGGTGATGCCCGCGGTCACCACGGCGGGCACCACGAACTCGATCGGCGAGAGCGCCGGGTCAAACATCACGTTGTCCGGCGGCACCACCCAGAGCACGTACTCGTGGAGCGCCACGCCCATGGCAAAGCCCACGAGCACCCCCAGGGCCGTGAGGACCACGGTCTCGCGGTAGATGTACATGGTGGCCTCGTCGTTGCGGAAGCCCAGCACCTTGATCGTGGAGAGCTCGCGCATGCGCTCGCTCACGTTGAGGTTCGTGAGGTTGTACATGATCACCGCCCCCAGCAGGGACGCCACCATGATGAGGGCCTCCATGATGTTGTCGAGCGCCGCCACGATCGTGTCCACCTGGGCCCGCTGGGAGGTGTTCTGCACCACGCTCTCGACCCCGGCGAGCGCCATGAAGCGCAGCGCCGTCTCCTCCACGCCCTCCGTTGAGCCGTCGGCCAAAACAACCAGGCTCGCGTTGGACTCGTAGCTGGTCCCAAAGGCCCCCTCGTAGGCCTCCTGCGAGAGGAACATGAAGTGCCCCATGTACATCTCGGTGATGCCGGAGACCGTGACCTCGTGCGCGGCGCCCTGTTCGTCGGTGACCTCGATCACGTCGCCCACACTCACGCCAAGGAGGGTCGACAGGCGCTCGGAGATCACGGCGCCCTGCTCGCCCAGCTCAAGCGACTCCCCGCTCGCGCGCTCGCGCAGGGTCACGTACTCGGGGAGCGCCGACGTGTCCTCCGGCACGATGAGCGTGATGCTCTGCTGCGCGCCGTTGTCCCCCGCGAGCTTGTAGAGGGTCTCGTAGTGCACCGGCAGGGAGCTTTCCACCGCGTCGTCCTCGAGAAGCTCGGCCACCTCCGCCTCCTCGGCCACGGTGGCGGTGGAGGAAGAGGCCACGATCATGTCGTAGCCCACGATGGAGCCAAACTGCCGCTCGGACATCTTCTGGATGCTCGACTGCACGCCAAAGCCCGTCACCAGGATGGCCACGGCGCCGGCCACGCCGAGCACGGTCATGAACATGCGCTGCTTGTAGCGGAAGAGGTTGCGCGCCGTGACCTTGTGCGAGAACGACAGGCGCTCCCACACGGGCCGCAGCCGCTCGAGGGCGATCTTTGAGCCGCCCGCCGGCGCCTTGGGCAGGAGCAGCTCGGCCGGCCGGGCGCGCAGCTCGCGACGGGCCGCCACCCACGCGGGCAGGGCCGAGCAGAGCGCGGCGAGCGCCAGGGCGAGAAGCGCGACGCCGGGGTGGAACTCGAGCCGGATGGCCGGCAGCGAGAAGGACGTGGAGTACGCCTCAAAGACCACGTTGGGCAGCAGGGTGTGCCCGAGCGCGATGCCGATGACGGCGCCGATGCCGCCCGCGAGCGCCCCGTAGGCCACGAAGCGGCGCGCGATGTCGGCGTCGGAGTAGCCGAGGGCCTTGAGGGCGCCCGAGGTGGTGCGCTCCTCGTCCACCATGCGGGTCATGGTGGTGAGCGTCACGAGCGCGGCCACGAGGTAGAGAAAGACCGGGAAGACGCGGGCGAGCGCGTCGATGACCTCGGAGATGGTGTCGTAGGTGCCGTAGCCGTCCGACCCGGGGGTCTCGCGGCGCGAGTCCACGCTGTAGGCGGGGGCCGTGAGCCCGGCTATGCGCTCGCGGGACTCCTCGAGCTCCTCCTCGGCCTCGGCGATCTGACCCTCGGCGTCCGGCAGGGCGGCCTCGTACGCCTCGAGCGCCTCCTCGTAGGAGGCGGTCTCGTCGGCGAGCTCGGCCTCCGCCTCCGCGATCTGGGCCTCGGCCTCGGCCGTCTCCTGGGCGAGCTCTGCCTCGCCGGCCCGGGCCTCGGCGAGCCCCGCCTCGTAGGCGGCCTCGCTCTGCGCGAGGGCGGCGGCGCCCTCCTCGTAGGCGGCGCGGGCCTCCTCGAGCCGGGCCTCCTGCGCGGCGAGCTCGGCGGCCGACGCGTCGAGAAGCGCGCGGTTCTCGTCGAGCTCCTGCTGCGCGGCGGCAAGCTGGGCCTCCCCCGCCGCGATCTGGGCCGCGGCGGCCTCGAGCTGCTCGGAGCCCGCGCCGGAGGCCTCCACGGCCGCCAGCAGCTGCTCGTAGGCAGCCTGGGCCTGCTCGAGCTCGGCGCGGCTCCCCTCCAGGGCCTCGGCGGCAGCTGCCCAGGCCGCCTCGCCCTCCTCGAGGGTCGTGCGCGCGGCCGCCACCTGGGCCTCGCCGTCCGCGATCTGCGCGGCGGCGTCCTCGAGCTCCGCGCGGGCCTCCGCGATCTTTTCGGCCGCGGCGTCGAGCTCCTCCCAGCCCGCGTCCAGCTCCGCGCGGGCGGAGGCCGTCTCCGCCGCGAGCTCCTCGCGCGCCTCGTCTATCTGGGCCTGCGCCTCGGCAATCTGCGCGGCGGCGTCCTCGAGCTCGGCCGCGGCGTCCGAAAGCTCGGCCTGCACCTCGTCCACCTCGGCCTGGCCCTCGTCGATCGCCTCCTGCGCCTCGGCCCGCACCGTGGCCAGGCGCGCGGCCGGCCGCCCCTCGAGCAGCTCCTCGAGGTCCTCGCGGTGCGCCTGGATGAGCTCGGCGTACTCGTCCCCGTAGGGGTCCAGGCCCTTCGTGTCCTCGTAGACGAGGCGCGCGATCATGTAGACGTCTGAGTCGAAGGCCGCCTCGTCCACCACGGCGTAGCCCTTGAGGGCGCCCGTGCCAGCGGTGGACTGCCCCATGTTCACCGTGGACACGATCTCGGCCGAGGTGACAAAGCCCACAACCGTGAACTCGTTCGAGACGAGCACCGTGTCTCCGGAGACGGAGTCGGCCTTCTCGCTCACCGTGATGACGTCGCCCAGCTCGTAGGTCCCCTCGAGGCCGGAGTCCAGCGCGATTTCCGAGGTGCCCTCGGGCATGCGGCCGTCCACGAGCTCGACCTGCGAGACCTCCGCGGTGGCCGACATCACGCGCACGCCGAGGGTGGTCCCCTCTATGGTGACGTCCTTGAAGTAGCCGTACTCGATGGCGCTCGCGCCCGGCGCGGCGTCTATGGCGGCCACGTCGTCCTCGTCGAGGCCCAGGTCGGAGATGACCGTGAGGTCCGCGAGGTTCAGCTCGTCGAAGTAGGCGCGGGAGGCGGCGCGCATGTCCGGGCCGGCCACGAGCAGGCCCACGAGCGCGAAGGACCCCAGGGCCACGAGCGCCACGATGGAGAGGAAGCGCCCCTTGGAGCCCGCGAGCGAGCGCAGGAACATGCGGCGCTGCGCGGACCTTCCCGCCCGCGCGCGCCGCCTGGTTCCCTGCCGCCGCGTGCGCCGCGGCCGCCTGCTCGGCCT
>CAZCTE010000112.1:2296-4982 GCA_964501395.1 uncultured Atopobium sp. | reverse complement strand
CCGACGAGGCCTCCATGCTCACGGGCTCGCTCGGCATGCTCGCCTCCGCGAGCCTGGGCGACGGCACGGCCCTCTACGAGCCGAGCCACGGCTCGGCGCCGGACATCGCGGGCAGGGGGATCGCCAACCCCATCGCGCAGATCCTCTCGGTGGAGCTCATGCTGCGCTACAGCTTTGGCATGGACGAGGCCGCCGACGAGCTGGCCGCGGCCGTGACGCGCGTCCTCGACGAGGGCTGGCGCACGGCGGACATAGCGGACGAGGGCACGCCGGCCGAGAAGGTCCTGGGCACCTCCGCCATGGGCGACAAGATCGTGGAGGCGCTGGGATAGCTCCGCGTGCGGCGCAGGGCGGCCGGGCCTTGCGCCGCATGACGCACGGACCGTGCGCCGACCTGCTACACTGTCCCCCGCAATCGCATATCGAGGGCACGGTTCAGAGAGCTCATACGCCTAGTCATGAAAAAAGGATTCCGGTTTGACTCCGGATCAGCGCGCGGCTGTGCCAAGGACGGCGACCACGGGGTCGCCCGTCCCGCCTTGCCCTCCCGACGCCCGGAAACGGGGGAGAGCGAGGTAGGACCTCTATGATCAGAAGCAACCGCCAGAATTCCGAGAAGAGCGCGGCCGAGAGGCGCGAGAGCGCGCCGGCCGCACGCGGCCTTGCCCTGCGGCTCGGCGCCGTGGCGACGGCGCTCGCCCTGGCGCTGGCCGTCGGCGCCTGCAGCGCCACCACGAGCGACACGAGCGTGGCCGACGCCACCTCGGATGCCGCGCAGGAGCAGGAGGCCACCGTCTACGTGTCGGTGGAGATCGACGCCCGGGAGGGCGACGGCGACGCCACCATCTATGACCTGGCGCTGAGCGAGGGCTCCACGGTCTACGACGCGCTCGTGGCCACCGGCGTGGACGTCAACGCCTCGGACTCCGACTACGGCATGTACGTCATGGGCATCGGCGGGCTCGCCAGCGGCGACTACGGCGACATGAGCGGCTGGATGTTCGAGGTCAACGGGGAGATGGCCGAGGTGAGCTGCTCGGAGCTCGAGGTCTCCGACGGCGACCAGATCGTCTGGACCTACGTGACCGAGTTCACCGAGTAGCCTCGTGCCCGCCCGCCGCACCACAGCCTTTGACACGCTTCACGCCGCCGTCCCCGCCCTGCTCATCGCGGGGACGGCGCCGCTGACCATGCTCGCCGTGCAGCCCGTCTACGTGGCGCTCTCGCTCGCGGGCGCGCTGGCGTTCTCGCTGGTGGCGCGCGGCGCGCGGGCCACGGCGCGCGGGCTCGCCTGGCAGCTTCCCCTGCTCGCGCTCATCTGCCTGGCAAACCCGCTCTTCTCGGCCTCCGGCTCCACGCTGCTTTGCAAGCTGGGGTCGCGCAGCGTCTACCTGGAGAGCCTTGCCTACGGCGCAACGATGGGGGCGCTTCTGGTGGCGGTGGTCCTGTGGTTCGAGGGGGCCGCGTGCGTGCTCACGCAGGACCGGCTGCTCGCCCTCTCGCCGCGTCGCGCGCGGTCGCTCCCCCTGGTGGCCTCGATGGCCGCGCAGCTCGTGCCGCAGATGCTCGACCGCGCCCGCACGGTGCGCGCGACGCTTGCGGCCTGTACCGCGGCGGGCCGGCGCGGCGGGGCGAGAGACGAGCTCGTGCGCACCTCGACCGTGCTGCTCACCTGGTCGCTCGAGGACTCCGTCGAGCGGGCGGACTCCATGCGCGCCCGGGGCTGGGAGTCCGGCCGGCCGCGCACGAGCTACCGCCCCGAGCGCCTGCGCCGCCGCGACGTTGCGGCCCTGGCGGGCGTGGCGGCGCTTCTCGTCATCTGTGCCGCGTGCGCGTGGCGGACCTGCGCGAGCTGGGGCTTCTACCCCACGATGTCCGAGCTGGGCCCGTGGTGGGGCTACCTCCCGTGGGCCGCGCTCGTGGCGCTGCCGGCCGCGTTCGCGGTTGCGGGGGAGCTCGTCGAGACGAGGGGGGAGCGCCGATGAGCGCGCTCGAGCTCGACCACCTGTCCTTCTCGTACGCAGGCGCCCCCGAGCCCGTGCTGCGCGACGTCTGCCTCGAGGTGCCCGAGGGCGCCTTCGCGCTGCTCGTGGGTGCCACGGGGTCGGGGAAGTCAACGCTTCTGCGCCTGGCCAAGCCCGAGATTGCGCCGGCGGGCGCACGTTCCGGCGAGGTCCGCGTCTTTGGGGAGCCCGTGCGCGCGCTCGGGCCGGTCGAGTCCGCGCGTGCCGTGGGCCATGTCTTCCAGAGCCCGGAGGCCCAGGTGGTCTGCGACACGGTCTGGCACGAGATGGCCTTTGGCCTGGAGAACCTCGGCGTCCCGGAGCCCGAGATGCGCCGTCGCGTTGCGGAGTGCTGCGCCTTCCTGGGCATGGAGCCGTGGTTTCGCGCGCGCACGGCCGAGCTCTCCGGCGGCCAGCGGCAGGTGCTCGCCCTGGCCTCCTCCCTCGTGATGCGCCCGCGGCTGCTCCTCCTGGACGAGCCCACGAGCATGCTTGACCCCCTGGCCGAGAAGGGCTTTCTCGGCCTGCTCTTCCGCGCCAACCGCGAGCTCGGCATCACCGTGGTGGTGGCCACGCACACGCCGGGGCCCATGCTCGACTACGCCACGCAGGCCTTCGAGCTCGCGGGGGGAGCGGTGCGGGAGGCCTCGCTCGAGGAGCTGGGGCAGGTCCGGCCGCTCGAG
>CAZCTE010000112.1:0-2196 GCA_964501395.1 uncultured Atopobium sp. | reverse complement strand
GTGGGGTCCAACGGCTGCGGCAAGTCCACGCTGCTCTCCGTCCTGTCCGGCGTGCGGAGGCCGGCGCGGGGGCGCGTGAGGAACGCGCTCTCGGGCAGCCAGGCCCTCCTGCCGCAGTCGCCCAAGGCGCTGCTCTCGCGGGAGACCGTGGAAGACGAGCTCATGGAGTGGTCCCGCGCGGGCGGCTACGGCCGCGACGAGGTGCGCTCCGCGCTCGGGCGCCTGGGTCTGGAGGGCGCGGAGGCGCGCCATCCCTACGACCTCTCGGGAGGGCAGCAGCAGCTCCTCGCGCTGGAGAAGCTGCTGCTCGTGCGCCCGCGCCTCCTCCTGCTCGACGAGCCCACCAAGGGGCTCGACCGCGCGGCGCGCGAGCGGATGGCGCGGCGTCTGGCCCGGGCGCGCGACGACGGGGCCACGGTCCTTCTCGCCACGCACGACATGGAGTTCGTCCGGGCGCTGGCGGACGGGGTCTCGCTCATGTTCGACGGCGGGATCACGGTGACGGAGCCCACGGGGGAGTTCTTTGCCAGCTCGTGGCTCTACGGCTCACTCGGCGAAAACTAGCCCGGAAAAACGAGCGGCGCCGGGCCCGGTGTCGCCAGGCCCGGCGCCGCTCGCCTCGACGCTCTTCACCCGCCTAGAACAGCAGGAACGGCTCCTGGGACACGAGGTCGTCGTCATCGAGGTCGTCGAGGCCCCCGAAGTCCGCGTCCTCCTCGCCCTCATGGTCGTGCTCGTGGGCCTCCTCCTCGCCCCAGGCGTAGGCGTTGGCGAAGTCGCTGTCCTCGTCCGTCACGGGCAGGGCGCTCGTGATGCTGCAGAGCCCGTTCATGGCCGGCACGATCTTCTGCCACTGGCAGATGACGGGCTCCTGCGGGGCGCCCTCGAGCTCGCAGAGGGAGTCGAGGAAGATCTCGTGGGCCCCGTCCAGAAGGTCCGAGCTCCTGCGGATCTGCTGGAAGGTGTCGGCGAACTTCTCCATGGCCTCGTCCGCGCTCTCCGCCTCGACGACGCAGGGCATGAGGCAGTAGTTGTCCTTGCTGTCGGAGTCGTCGTTGTAGCTGAAGTTGCCGATGTACAGCATGGCACCCTCCTCGTGGGTCGTCTGCAATATGGCAGACTGGTACCCATGATTGAGAAGCGACAAACACGCGGCCCGCGGGCCCGCGCCGTGACGCTCGCCCGGCTGCGCGCGCTCGCCGAGCCGCTGGCCCTCGTCTCGGTCCCCGCGCTCATGGTGGGCCTCGCCCTGGCTGGGGCGCGCTCGACGGCGGGCCTCTCGCTCGTGGTGGCGCTGCTCTGCGTGGGCCTGCTCCTGGCGGACTTCGAGCTCTCACGGCCGGCCTTGAGGCAGCTCATGCCCACCGCCGTCCTCGCGGCGCTCGCCGCGGCGGGGCGCGTGCTCTTCTCGCCGCTGCCCAACGTCAAGCCGGTCTCCGCCATCGCCATCGTGGCGGGCTCCGCCCTCGGCAGGCGCAGCGGCTTTGTGGTGGGGGCCCTGGCGGCGCTGCTCTCCAACCTCTTCTTTGGGCAGGGGCCGTGGACGCCCTGGCAGATGTACGCCTGGGGCCTCGTGGGCTACGTGGGCGGCCTCCTGGGGGAGCGGGGCCTCGGCGCGCCGGCGCCCGTCCTCTACGGGTGGGGCCTCATCTCCGGCCCCATCTACGGGCTCATCCTCAACGGCTACTACGTGCTCGGCTACGTGCAGCCGCTCACCTGGCCGGCGGTGCTCGCTGCCTGCGCGGCGTCGGTGCCGCTCGACGTGGTCCACGGGGTGGCCACGGTGGCCTTTCTCGCCGCGATCTGGCTGCCCTGGGGCCGCGCCATCCGCCGCGTGGTGGCCAAGTACGATCTGTGACGGGCGACAGGGCGCGAGACGGCTACCCGTGCCCCTTTACAACAGCGTGCCTCTTGGCTATCGTGAATACGTTTCATGCCATGAGTCGAGGGCTCCCGAGCGGACGGCACGTCTCCGCGAGCGGGGCACGCAAGAAGGAGATGTACATGTCCGGACACTCTAAGTGGGCTACCACCAAGCACAAGAAGGCCGCCATCGATGCCAAGCGCTCGTCGCTCTTCTCCAAGCTGTCGCGCAACATCACCGTCGCGGCCAAGCTCGGCGGCGACCCCAACCCGGACAACAACGCCACCCTCGCCGCGGCCGTGGCCCGCGCGCGCATGGTCTCCATGCCCAAC
>CAZCTE010000111.1:0-4997 GCA_964501395.1 uncultured Atopobium sp. | reverse complement strand
GAGCCGGTGGCGCCGCCGATGCCGTCGCGGCCGGTGCGCCCGCCGAGCAGCACGATCTTGTCGCCGGGGGCCGGGCACTCGCGACGCACGTGGGAGGCCGGGGTGGCGCCCACCACGGCGCCGATCTCCATGCGCTTGGCCACGTAGCCGGGGTGGTAGAGCTCCGAGACCTGCCCGGTGGCCAGACCGATCTGGTTGCCGTAGCTGGAGTAGCCGGCCGCGGCGGTGGTGACGAGCTTGCGCTGCGGGAGCTTGCCCTCCATGGTCTGCGAGACGGGCACGGTGGGGTCCGCCGCGCCGGTCACGCGCATGGCCTGGTAGACGTAGCTGCGCCCGGAGAGCGGGTCGCGGATGGCGCCGCCGATGCAGGTGGCCGCGCCGCCGAAGGGCTCGATCTCGGTGGGGTGGTTGTGGGTCTCGTTCTTGAAGAGGAAGAGCCAGTCCTCGTCCTGCCCGTTGACGTCCACCTTGACCTTTACGGTGCAGGCGTTGATCTCCTCGGACTCGTCGAGGCCCGTGAGCTGCCCGGTGTGCGTGAGCCACTTGGCGCCGATGGTGCCCATGTCCATGAGGCAGACGGGCCTGTTGTCCCGCCCCAGCTCGTGGCGCATCTCGAGGTAGCGGTCAAAGGCGGCGCGGACCACCTGGTCGTCGAACTGCAGGTGCTCGAGGGCGGTGCCAAAGGTGGTGTGGCGGCAGTGGTCGGACCAGTAGGTGTCGATCATCTTGATCTCGGTGATCGTGGGGACGCGGCCCTCGCCGGCGAAGTAGCGCTGGCAGAAGGTTATGTCCGCAAGGTCCATGGCCAGGCCGCGCTCGGCGATGAAGGCCTTGAGCTGGTCCTGCGTGAGGTCGAGGAAGCCGTCGAGCACCTCGACGTCGGCGGGCTCGGGGTAGGTCTGGCGCAGGGTCTCGCGCTCCTCGAGGCTCGCCTCGCGCGTCTCCACGGGGTTGATCACGTAGCCCTTGATGGCATCGAGCGCCTCGGGCGTGCAGGCTCCCTCGATCACGTAGACCTTGGCGCAGCGCACGAGGGGCCGCTCGCCCTGGCTCACGAGCTGGACGCACTCGGCCGCGGAGTCCGCGCGCTGGTCGAACTGGCCGGGGAGGGCCTCTACGGCAAAGACGCTCGTATCGGTGGCGTCGGGCGCAACGGGAAGCTCGCGCGAGGTTACGTCCACCTGCGGCTCACTGAAGACGATGGGCACGCAGCGCTCGAAGAGCTCCTCGTCGATCCCCTCCACGTCGTAGCGGTTGATGATGCGCAGGCGCGCGTCGGGCGCGAGGCCCTCGGTCACCACGGACGCGAGCTCTGCCCTGAGCTGCTGCGCCTCGACGTCAAAACCCGGCTTCTTCTCGACGTAGATGCGTGAGATCATGCGCGGCCAACCTCCCGGCCTCGAGGGTGTTGTGAACAGGGCTCATTCTACGGCAAAACGCGGGGGCGCCGGCGAGGTTGGGAGGGGGCGCGGGCGTGGCACGCGGGGCTGCCGCCGCGGCTCGCTGCCGAGGCCTAGCCCAGCCAGGAGAGCAGGGCGAGCAGGGCCACGAAGGCCGCGGTCGCCGCTGCGGCCACGAACTCGGGCGCGCCGATGCGCGGCTCGTGGAGGTGCGTGCGGCCGTCCCCGCCCTCGTAGCAGCGGGCGTCGAGGGCGCGCGCGAGGCCGTCCGCGTGGCGCAGGCCGCTTGCGAGCAGGGCCACCACCACGGGCACGATCGAGCGCACGCGCTGCACGGGGCCACCCTCGTCAAAGGCCCCGCCGCGCAGCGACTGGGCATCGATGATGGCGGAGGTCTCGTCCGCGAGCGTGGGGACAAAGCGCAGCATGAGTGAGAAGACCATGGCGATCTCGTGCCCCGGGAGACCCAGGCGCGAGAGGGGCGAGAGCAGGCGGTCGAAGGCGTCGGCGAGCTGCGTGGGGGTGGTGGTGAGCATGATGAGCGAGCCGGCCACGAGCGCCAGGGCAAAGCGGGCGGTGTAGAGCACGGCGGCCGCGATGCCGCCCGTTGTGACGGAGAGGGGGCCGAGCGTTGCCACGACGTCGCCCGTGCTCACGAAGAAGAGGTTGAAGAGCGAGAGGATCGCGAGAAACACGAGCAGCGGCCGCACGGACGCGAGCACGCGGCCGGCGGGCACGCGCGAGAGGAGCAGAATCGCGGCGACGAAGACCGCCGCGAGCAGGAACTGGGCGAGGTTGGAGACGCAGAACACCGTCACCAGGGTGACGAGGGCGCAGATGAGCTTGACGCGGGCGTCGAGCCGGTGGACGGGGGAGTCCGCGGCAACGTACTGACCGAGCGAGATGCGAAGGGCCATCAGCGATCGCCTCCGGTTGACGCCTCGATCGCGGACACCAGCTCGTCGGTGGTGATGGGTTCGCCGAGCGGGGGCCAGCCGCGGCGCTCGAGCTCGCGGGCCACGCGCAGGGAGCGCGGGACGCCGAGGCCGCCCTCCTCGAGGCGCTGCTCGTTCTCGCGCGAGAAGACGGCGCGCGGCACCCCGGCGGAGACGAGGTGCGCCTGGTCGAGCGCGATCACGCGGTCACAGCGGGCGGCGTCCTCCATCGAGTGGGTGACCTGCACGAGCGTGATACCCCGCTCGCGGAGGCGGGCGAGCACGCAGCGCAGCATGGCGCGGCCGCGCGGGTCCAGCCCGGCGGTGGGCTCGTCGAGCACGAGGACCTTGGGGTCCATGGCGAGGATGCCGGCGAGCGCGCAGAGGCGCCGCTGGCCGCCGGAGAGCGTGAAGGGGGAGGCCTCGCGCTGCCCCGAGAGCCCCACGATCTCCAGCGCCCGCGTCACGCGGCGGGAGACCTCCTCCTCCGGGAGGCGGAGGTTGCGCGGGCCAAAGGCCACGTCCTTCGCCACCGTCTCGGCAAAGAGCTGGCGCTCGGGGTGCTGCATCACGTAGCCGATGACCCGGCGCACCGCCTTCCTCCCGCGGCGGGTGGAGGTGTCGTTGCCATCCACGGTCACGCGCCCGGCGTCCGGGACCTCGAGCCCGCAGAGCAGGCGCAGCAGGGTGGACTTGCCGGAGCCCGTCTGTCCGATGATGGCCACGGAGCTGCCCTCCTCTATCATGAGGGAGACGTCGTCGAGGGCCGGGGTGGCGCGCCCGTACGAGAAGGTCACGTGGTCCACGGAGACGATTGCGCGGCGAGAGGGGGCTGCGGGGCGGGCGGGGGTTGCGGCTTGAGCGGGGGCTACGGTTTGCGCGGCGGCCGTGGGCTGGGCGTCCGGCGCGGTCCCGCGGGTCGGCTTGCCGCCTGTCTGGGGTGCCGCATCGGATGTCGCCGCATCTGGCGCCTCCGCGCCGACCGTCGCCGCACGCCGGGCGCACAGCCCGTTGACGACGTCCTTCTCGTCACAGGTCCAGGGAAGGCCGAGCCGCTGGGAGAGGCGCGCCGCAAAGGGCACCTCGAGCCCCAGGCCAGCGAGCTTCTCGCCGTGGGCAAAGACCTCCCGCGGCGTCCCCTCCAGGGCAATGCGGCCGTGGTCGAGCACGATGACGCGGTCCGCCTCGAGGGCCTCCTCCATGAAGTGCGTCACGTGCACGAGCGTGGTCCCGGCCTTGGCAAGACGCCCCATCACGCGCAGAATCGCGGCGCGGCCGCGCACGTCCAGGAGCGAGCCCGGCTCGTCGAGCACGAGGACGGCGGGCTCCATCGCCAGCGCGCCCGCGATGGCCACGCGCTGCTTCTGGCCGCCGGAGAGACGCGACGGGTCCGCCTTGGCGTAGTCGTCCAGGGCAACGCGGTGCAGCTCACGGGCCACGCGCTCGGCAATCTGCCCGGACGGGACGCCGAGGTTCTCGGGCCCAAAGGCCACGTCGTCCTCGACCACGCTCGTGACGATCTGGTCGTCGGGGTTCTGGAACACGAGGCCGAGCGAGCGGCGGGCCCGGCGGTAGGCCTCGAGGTCCGGCCGGCCGTCCGCGCAGACGCGCTCGCCCACGAGCTCCACCCTGCCCTCGTCCGGGGCAAGAAGCCCGCAGATGACGGAGGCGAGCGTGGACTTGCCGGAGCCGTTGGCTCCCAGCACGCACAGGCGCTCGCCGCGCGCGATCTCGAGGGAGACGTCATCGAGGGCAGTGACGCCGCCCTCGTAGAAGAGGCTCACGTGCGAGAGGCGGATGGGGGTGGGAACGGCCGGCGTCGCGGCCCCGGGCTCTGGCGTCCCGGACGCCGAGGTACTGCTCGCCGAAGCCTTGGTCTCTGAGGTGTCGCTCACGCTGGTCATGTCCCTCTCGGCGGCGCTACCGCGAGACGACCTGCGCCACGGGCCTCTGGATGAGGGCGGTCACCACGCAGTTGATGACGACCTTGAGGACGTTGAAGGGCAGCAGGATGGGCACGATCATGGCCACCACGTCCGCCACGGAGACGGCGGTGTAGAGCGGCGTGACCACGAGGTTGCAGGCAACGGACGCGGTGATGGCAACGAGCGCGCCGCAGACCATCCCCACCACGAGCCCGCGCGTGCCGCCCAGGCGCCGCGCCACGAGCGACGCGGGCACGCAGAGCGCGGTGGTGGCGATCACGGCCATGAGGTGGCCCCAGGGGTTGAAGCTAAAGAGCGTCCTGAGCACCCAGGGGAGGATGGCCACCACGGCTCCGGTGCTCGGGCCAAAGACGAGCGCGGCCACAAACGCGATGATGCCCGACGGGTCGTAGGTGAGCCACGGCGCCGGCGGGAAGATGGGGATTTTCACGAAGGTGAGCACGAAGGCGAGCGCGCAGAAGAGCGCCGTGGTGGCAATCCTTCTGGTGGACCAAGGTCCGCCCGCCGAGGTGGAGTGGGTATCGTGCGACGCGCGCGTGAAGACGGCCATGGAGGCCTCCGTTTCTTCCATCCGGACTGTGACCGTTGGTCCCGGATTCGCACCGGGTCGGCCGCGTATTCGCGGGTCGCGGACTTCGGGCTGCGCCGGACGCGCCGGCTCCCGTCACCGCCAGTGGGGACTTTCACCCCGCCCTGAAACTGACAGCGAAAGTGTA
>CAZCTE010000110.1:2306-5047 GCA_964501395.1 uncultured Atopobium sp. | reverse complement strand
GGTGCCCTCGCATTGACACCTGCCGCGGTACCCTCTAGAGTTCGAGAATGGATTGTTAGCTACGCGCGCGAGGCCTCGACATGGGGCCTGCTGCGGGGCCCGGCGCAGAAGCGCGGGGCACCGGCGCGCGGCTGCGAGGGCGTTCGCGCACGAGAAAAGCGCGGCCGCCAGAGCATCGTTCGAGGGCATTCGAGAAGGGCGTGGGAGCATGGGCGGCATTCGGGCATGCGTCGTGGGGGCAACGGGGTTCGCGGGCATCGAGACCTGCCGCCTCGTCCTGGGCCACCCGGAGCTCGAGCTCACCATGGCCACGGACCGCAAGGAGGCCGGCACGCGCCTCGACGCCGTCTACCCGGCCTTCGCCGGCGCCTGCGACCTCGAGCTCTCCCTCCCCGAGCCGGACGCCATCGCCGCGGCGGCCGACGTGGCCTTCCTGGCCGTTCCGCACACGGCAAGCCTGGCCCTCGCGCCGGAGCTTCTCGCCCGCGGCGTGACCGTGCTCGACCTCTCCGCGGACTACCGCCTGCACGACCCGCAGGTCTACGAGGGGTGGTACGCCACCCCGCACACGAGCCCCGAGCTCCTCTCCCAGACCGTCTACGGCCTGCCGGAGCTCTTCCGCGCGGGCCTGGCCTCCCTCGCCGAGCGCCGCGCCGCGGGCGAGGCCGTGCTCGTGGCCGTTCCCGGCTGCTATCCCACGGCAACGTCCCTGGCCGCCGCCCCTGCGCTCGCGGCAGGCCTGGCCACCGGTGACCTCGTGGTGGCGGACGCCATCTCCGGCGTCTCCGGCGCTGGTCGTGGCTGCAACGCGCGCACGCACTACTGCCACGCCAACGAGTCCGTGGAGGCCTACGGCGTGGCCAAGCACCGCCACACCCCGGAGATCGAGCAGACGCTCTCCGAGGTCGCGGGCCGCGAGATGTCCGTGGTCTTCACGCCGCACCTGGCGCCGCTCACGCGCGGGCTTCTCTCCACCGTCTACCTCGAGGCCTCCGCGGACGTGACCGCAGACGAGCTCCAGGCGGCCTACGAGCGCGCCTACGCCAACGAGCCCCTGGTCACCACGCTCCCGGCGGGCACCATGCCGGCCACGGCGTCCGTCTTTGGCACCGCCCGCGCCCAGGTGGGCGTGGCGCTGGACGCCCGACGACGACGCACGATCATCGCCTCGTGCGCCATCGACAACCTCGGGAAGGGCGCGGCCGCGCAGGCCGTCCAGTGCGCCAACGTGGTGCTCGGCCTCCCCGAGACCGCCGGGCTCCTTGCCCCGGCGCCGCTCGTGTAGCACAGGCGTCGCCCAGCCCGGTGCCGCTGATTCCGGGCTGCCCAACCGGGCGCCCGCCCAGCCGAGCCGGCGCCACCGGTCCAGCGCAGGCGCCGCCCGTCCAGCCACAGCGCCCCCCGCGGGCGCGACCAACGGAGAAGAACTCATGACTGACTTTGCACCGCTCGCGGTCCCGGCCGTGTCCGACACGCCCGAGGCCTGCGGGCTCGTTCCCTGCGAGGGAGGCGTCTGCGCCGCGGCAGGCATTCGCGCGGCCGGCGTCTCCGCCGGCTTCCGCCGCAACCCGGAGCGGCTCGACCTCGCCCTCGTGGTGGCCGACGAGCCCTGCGTGGCCGCCGCCACCTTCACCACCAACCGCTTCTGCGCCGCGCCCGTCACGGTGAGCCGCGACAACGTGGCAGACGGCCGGGCCCGCGCCATCGTGCTCAACTCCGGCAACGCCAACGCCGCCACGGGCGAGCCCGGCCTCGACTGCGCCCGGCGCGCCTGCGCCCGCGTGGCCCAGGAGCTGGGCTGTGACGAGAAGGACGTGCTCGTGGCCTCCACGGGCGTGATCGGCGTGCCGCTGCCCTTCGAGCCTTACGAAACGGGCGTCCCCGCGGCCGCGGCAGCCCTCGCAGCCACGCCGGCCGCCGCGCACGACGCCGCCTGCGCCGTCATGACCACGGACACCGTGTCCAAGGAGGTCTCGGTCGCCGGCGAGCTCCCGCAGCGCACGGACGAGCCGCGCGCCTTCCACGTGGGTGGCTTCGTCAAGGGCTCCGGCATGATCCAGCCCAACATGGCCACGATGCTCGCCGTGCTCACCACCGACGCCCCGCTCACGGCCGAGGCCGCGCACGAGGCGCTTCTCGCCGCGGTGCGCGTCTCGTTCAACAAGGTGACCGTGGACTCGGACACCTCCACCAACGACTCTGCGTTCCTCCTGGCCACGGGCGTGGCGGGCGGTGAGGAGATCGGCCTCGACCACCCCGCATACCCGCAGGTGGCAGCGGCCATCCGCGTTGCCGCCACGGAGCTCGCGCGCAAGATCGCCGCGGACGGCGAGGGCTCAACCAAGCTCGTCACCGTCACGGTCATGGGCGCGGCCAGCGAGCAGGACGCCGACACCGTGGCCCGCGCCATCGCCAACTCGCCGCTCGTGAAGACGGCCGTCTTCGGGCACGACGCAAACTGGGGCCGCGTGGCCGCCGCCGCGGGCAAGTGCGGCGTGCCCTTCGACCAGACGCGCGTGGACATCGACTTCATGGGCGTGCCCGTGTGCCGCGCGGGCCTCACCGTGCCCATGGACGAGGAGGACATGCTGCGCCGCTTTGAGGCGCCGGAGATCGACATCACCGTGAGCCTGGGGATGGGGGAGGCGACCGGTCGCGTGTGGACCTGCGACCTCACCCACGACTACGTGACCATCAACGGGGACTACCGCACCTAGCGAGAAGCGCCCGCCGGGCCGGGG
>CAZCTE010000110.1:0-2206 GCA_964501395.1 uncultured Atopobium sp. | reverse complement strand
CACCCACGTTCCTCTCGCCAGATTGGAGACAGGCATCATCATGCAACAGCGCGACAGGCAGCAGCGGGAGGCCGCGGCCTCCAAGGTCGACGTCCTCACGGAGGCGCTCCCGTGGATCAACCGCATGCGCGGCAAGACCTTCGTCATCAAGTACGGCGGCTCCGCCATGGAGAACCCCGAGCTCTGCCGCCAGGTGGTGGCCGACATCGAGCTCCTCAAGCTCATGGGGATCCGCATCGTGGTCGTGCACGGCGGCGGAAAGGCAATCAGCGCCCACGTCAAGGCCCTGGGCCTGCCCGTCCAGTTCAAGGACGGCCTGCGCGTGACCGACGGGGCAACCATGGAGGCCGTGCGCGAGGTGCTCGTGGGCAAGGTCAACCAGGACCTGGTCTGGGCGCTCAACGAGTACGGCCACAACGCGGTGGGCATCTCCGGGGCGGACGGCAAGACCCTCAAGGCCGAGGCTGTGGACCCCGAGCTCGGGCGCGTGGGGCGCATCCGCGAGGTGGACCCCAGCCTCATCGACACCATCCTCAATGACGGCTACATCCCCGTGGTGGCCACGGTGGGCTGCGCCCCGGACGGCTTCTTCAACATCAACGCGGACGTGGCCGCCGGCAAGATCGCCGAGGCCATGGACGCCGACAAGCTCATCTACCTCACCGACGTCGACGGCCTCTACGAGGACGTGAACGACGAGGACACCCTCATCCAGTCGCTCACCCGCTCGGAGACCCATCGCCTTTTGGAGTCCGACAGCCTTGACGGCGGCATGATCCCCAAGATCCGCTCGATCGCCGAGGCCCTCGACGCGGGGGTCTCCGAGGTGGTCATCCTCAACGGCACCTTCCCGCACTCCCTGCTTCTTGAGATCTTCACCGACGCAGGCTGCGGTACCATGTTCACGCAGGACGAGTCCTAGGAGAGGAACCCCATGACTGACGAGAAGAACGCCAGCGCGCCCGCCTTTTCCACCGTCGACGACGGGGTCGCCCGGAACGACGCCACCTTTGTCATGCCCACGTACTCCCGCTACCCGGTGGAGTTCGTCTCCGGGCACGGCGCCACGCTCGTGGACTCGGCCGGCAGGGAGTACATCGACCTTCTCGGCGGCATTGGCTGCGCGAGCCTGGGCCACGGCAACGAGGTGGTCAAGCAGGCCATCTCCCAGCAGCTCGACCGCGTGTGGCAGACGAGCAACTACTTCTACGACGAGAACCGCGCCAACCTTGCGGCGGCCCTCTCCATGCTGCTCTCCACCACCACCGACGAGGGCGGCCACGTGGTGGGCTCCACGGGCACCCGGTGGAAGACCTTCTTTGCCAACTCCGGCGCCGAGGCCAACGAGGGCGCCTTCAAGGTGGCCCGCCGCTGGGGCGAGCGCGAGCTGGGCGGCGCCTACACCATCGTGACCGCGCGCAAGAGCTTCCACGGGCGCACGCTCGCGAGCCTTGCCGCTACCGGCCAGGAGAAGTTCCACGAGAGCTTCCGCCCCATGCCCCGGGGCTTCGTCTCCGTGCCCCTGAACGACATCTACGCGCTGCGCGAGGCGGTGAGCCGCTCGGGCGAGGACGCCCCGTGTGCGGTCATGCTCGAGTGCGTGCAGGGCGAGGGCGGCGTCTGGAACGCCAGCTACGACTACATGCGCGACGTCCGCGAGCTCTGCACCGAGAAGAACGTGCTGCTCATGGTCGACGAGGTGCAGACCGGCTTCTACCGCTGCGGCTCCCCCTTCAGCTTCCAGCGCTGCGAGATCGAGCCCGACGTGGTGACCATGGCCAAGGGCATCGCCGACGGCTTCCCCTTGGGCGCCGTGGCGGCGCGCTCCCACGTTGCCGACCTCATGGGCCCCGGCGACCACGGCTCCACCTTCGGCGGCAACAACCTCGCCTGCGCCGCGGGCCTGGCCACCGTGCAGGAGCTGATGGACCGGGAGATGGGCGAGCACGTGCTTCCCACGGGGCGCCACCTGCGCCACCGCCTCACCGCGATGGACCACGTGGTGGAGGTCCGCGGCCACGGCCTCATGCGCGGCGCCCAGCTCGACGCGCCCATCGCGGCCAGGGTTGTGGAGGAGGGCCTGGCGGAGGGCCTGGTCCTCAACCACATCGGCGACTCCATCCTGCGCTTCCTGCCGCCGCTTGTGATCACCCGCGAGGAGATCGACGAGGCCTGCGACCGCCTCGAGAAGATTATCGCGCGCCTG
>CAZCTE010000109.1:0-5096 GCA_964501395.1 uncultured Atopobium sp. | reverse complement strand
GCGGCCGACGCCGCCCCCGCCCCCAAGGTGCCCTTCGTCAAGCGCCGCGTCTCCGTGCTGGCGTGCGTGGCCATGGTGGCCGTGATGTTTGCCGCGGGCCTGCTCGTGGGGCGCCTCATCACCGGCGACACGGGCACGATCTCGCTCGCCGGCAGGACCACGCTCTCGGCGAGCGAGCTCGACAGCGCCATCGCCACCTACACCTACAACGGAACCACCTACACCATCACCGCGCGCGAGATCATCGACGAGATGGGCGGCACCGACGAGCTCGTCAACGACGACGGCACCTATGACGTCCCCGCCGCCGGCGACGTGGTGACCTACGCGCAGAACCTCATCATCCTCGCCGACGCCGAGGACCGCGGCCTCACCGCCACGGACGAGGAGGTCGACGCGCTGGCCGAGGAGACCTTCGGCACCACGGACTACGACACCATCTACGAGTCCTACGGCTACGAGGAGGACTACATCGCCACGATCGCCACGATCACCAAGCTGCGCGAGGCCGTGGTCGACGTGACCATCCCCGACCTGCCCGACACGCCGGACAGCCCCGAGGACGGCGAGGAGGACGTGGCCACGGCCGAGTACGCCGCCTACGTCATCGAGCTTCTCGGCGACGAGTGGGACTCCGAGACCGGCACCTGGGCCAGCACGGACGGCGACTACTACGCCACGCTCTCGAGCTACGAGTTCACGGCCGACGAGGCCACGTACGACGTGGCCCTGGCCGCCTACCAGGTGGCCTACACCCTGTACACGGAGGCCTACACGGAGTTCTCCGAGGCGTGGACCACCTACACGCGCAACCTCCTCTCCAACGCCACGATCCAGATAGGCTCGCTGGTGGCCTCCTGATGCGCGTGGCCATAAGCGCATGCCTGCTTGGAGCCCCCGTCCGCTACGACGGGGGCTCCAAGCCCGTTTCTGAGGTCCAGGGGCTTGCCGAGAAGGTCGAGGTGCTCCGCGTCTGCCCCGAGACGGCGAGCGGCCTCCCCGTGCCCCGCCCGCCCGCCGAGCAGCGGGAGGGGCGCGTCTTTCTCGCCAATGGCCGGGACGTGACGGCCGAGTTCGAGCTCGGGGCCGAGCGCTCCCTCGACGCCCTGCGGCGCGCGCCCGGGCCCGTGTCCCTCGCGGTGCTCAAGGCAAAGAGCCCCTCCTGCGGCGTCGGACTGGTCTACGATGGAACCTACTCTGGAAGACTTGTTCCGGGCGACGGCCTGTTTGCCGCGCGCCTGAGGGAGGAGGGGGTCTGCGTGGTCACCGAGGACACCGTGAGGGCCTGCAAGCCGAGCGTCGAGCATCCCGTTGCCCTGGTGCTGGGGTCGGGCCTGGGGCACCTGGCCGGCCTCGTGCGCCCCGTCCGCCGCATCGACTACCACGACATCGACGGCTTCCCCCTGGACGCCCGCCCGGTTGAGGGCCACAGCTTCGAGGCCACGGTGGGCACCATCGACGACGTGCCGGTGGTGCTCTACCCGGGCCGCATCCACCTCTACCAGGGCTACTCCGCCTCAGAGGTCACCTCGCTCGTGCGCCACGCGCACCACCTGGGCTGCCACGACATCATCTTCGCCTGCGCCACCGGCGCCGTGCCGGGCATGGCCCACACGGGCCTCGGCATCCTCACGGACCAGATCAACCTCACCGGGCGCAACCCGCTCGCGGAGTGGGAGGGCCTGCGCGACGTGGAGGACCCCTTCGTGGACATGAACGAGGCCTTCTCGCCCTACCTGCGCACCCTCACCCGGGGCGTGGCGGACGACCTCGGCGTGGCCGTGGAGGAGGGCGTCTACGCCGGCGTGCTGGGGCCGAGCTTCGAGACCCCGGCCGAGGTGGCGGCCCTGCGCGGCATGGGCGTCTCCTACGTGGGCATGTCCACGGTGAACGAGGTCATCATGGCCCGCGCGCTGGGGATGAGCGTCCTCGGCCTCACGCTCGCCGCCAACGAGGCCGGCGCGCCCGCGGTCACGCACGAGAGCGTGCTCAGGGCCGCCGAGGGCCACGCCGCCGACTTCGAGGCCCTCGTGCGGGGAGTTCTTCGTCTGCTGTAGGGGGGCGGGGCAATGGACGGGGTGCGCCTCATCGCCCACTACCTGGGGCCGTATCGCCGGGACTTCCTCGTTGCCGTGGTCTGCGTGGTGCTGGAGACCGGCCTCGAGCTCGTGATCCCCATGCTCATGGCCAACGTCATAGACGACGGCGTCCAGCTGGGGGACCTCGGCGCCGTGATCGTCAACGGCGCCCTCATGCTGGTCTTTGCCCTCGCGGCGCTGGCCCTGGGCCTCTGCTACGCGCGCTTCTCGGCCCGGGCGGCCATGGGCCTGGGCGCGCGCCTGCGCGAGGCGGAGTACGCCCACCTGCAGGGCTTCTCGTTCTCCAACCTGGACGACTTTGAGACCTCGTCGCTGGTCACGCGCCTCACCACGGACGTCACGGTGATCCAGAACGCCCTGGTCTCCGGCACGCGCCCCTTCGTGCGCGGGCCCTCGACCCTGGTCATCGGCCTCGTCTTTGCGATGTCGATCTCGTCTGAGCTGGGGCTGGTCTTCCTCGTGGTGCTGCCGGTGCTCGCGGTGGCCATGGTGCTGGTGGTGCGCCGCGTGGCGCCGCTCTACCGCCTGCTGCAGTCCTCCATGGACCGGTTGAACGACGCCCTCCAGGAGGACCTCGCCGCCATCCGCGTGATCAAGGCCTACGTGCGCGAGGGTCACGTGGCGGAGCGCTTTGAGACGGTGAACGAGCAGCTCGCCGCCGCCGGCACGCGCACCTTCCGCACGGCCGTGCTCAACACGCCCATCTTCCAGGCGGCGCTCTACGTCACCTGCGTGGCCATCCTCTGGCTGGGCGGCGGCATGATCCAGGAGGGCACGCTCCAGGTGGGCACCTTCACCGGCTTCATGAGCTACATCTTCCAGATCGTGACCTCGCTCATGATGATCTCCAACGTGTTCCTGCTTCTGGCGCGCGCCGTCACGAGCGTGGAGCGCGTGGGCGAGGTGCTTGACGAGAAGCCCACGATCACCTCGCCGGAGCGGGCCCTCACGGAGGTGCCGGACGGCTCGGTGAGCTTCGACCACGTGAGCTTCAGGTACGCGGAGACGGCGCAGAGCAACGTCCTCGAGGACGTGTGCCTGGACCTGGCGGCCGGCTCCACCGTGGGCATCCTCGGCGGCACGGGCTCGGGCAAGACCACGCTCGTGCAGCTCGTGGCCCGTCTCTACGACGCGAGCGCCGGCTCCGTGCGCGTGGGCGGGCACGACGTGCGCGCCTACGACCTCGCGGCGCTGCGCGACGCGGTGGGCGTGGTGCTCCAGAAGAACGTGCTCTTCTCGGGCACGGTGCGCGAGAACCTGGCCTGGGGCAACCCCGAGGCCACCGACGACGAGATGCTCGAGGCCTGCCGGCTCGCCTGCGCAGACGAGTTCCTCGACCGCATCGGCGGGCTCGACGGCGACCTGGGCCAGGGCGGCTCGGGCGTCTCCGGCGGGCAGAAGCAGCGCCTGTGCATAGCCCGCGCGCTGCTCAAGCGCCCGCGCGTCCTCATCTTCGACGACTCCACGAGCGCGGTGGACATGGCCACCGACGCCCGCATCCGCACGCACCTGGCCTCGCTCGAGGGGGTCACCAAGATCGTGATCGCCCAGCGCGTGGCCTCGGTCATGGAGGCCGACAAAATCGTGGTGCTCGACGAGGGGCGCGTGCACTCCCAGGGCACGCACGATGAGCTTCTTGCGAACGACCCGCTCTACCAGGAGATCTACGAGTCCCAGATAGGGTCCGGCATCAGCGGGGAGGTGGCGTAGATGCCCTCGCGCCAGTCCGCCGCGCCCTCGCGGCCCAAGAACCTGCTCGCCACCCTGCGGCACCTGCTTGCCTACATGAGCCACGCCCGGTGGCTGCTGCTCGTGGTGGCGGTGCTCGTCACCATGAGCGGCCTTGCCAACCTCTTTGGCACCTACATGATCAAGCCCATCGTGAACGCGGTGGGCGAGGGGGACTCGGCCTCCTTCGTGCGCGGCGTGCTGGTTACCGCGGTGGTCTACGCGGTGGGCGTGGCCTCGGCCGCGGGCTACACCCAGACCATGGTGCGCGCCGCCCAGAAGGTGGTCTTTGACATCCGGCGCGACCTCTTTGCCCACATAGAGAGCCTGCCGCTCTCCTTCTTCGACTCCACGCGCCACGGCGACGTGATGAGCTACTTCACCAACGACGTGGACACGGTCTCCGAGGCGCTCAACAACAGCTTCGCGAGCCTGGTGCAGGCGGCCGTGCAGATCGTGGGCACCATCACGCTGCTCTTCGTGCTCGACTGGCGCCTCACCCTCATCACGGTGGCCTGCGACGCGGCCATCGCGCTCTACGTGCGCTTCTCGGGCGGGCGCAGCCGGAGGTACTTCTCGCGCCAGCAGGCCGAGCTCGGCGGGCTCGACGGCTACGTGGAGGAGATGATCTCCGGCCAGAAGGTCGTGAAGGTCTTCAACCACGAGCGGGCCAACCTGGAGCGCTTCGGCAAGCTCAACGCGCGGCTCCAGGAGGCGGGCACGCACGCCCAGGCCTACGCGTCCACCATGGTGCCGGTCACCGTGTGCGTGGGCTTCATCAACTACTCCATCGTGACCATCGTGGGCGCGCTGCTCTGCATGCGGGGCCTCTCGGACGTGGCCTCCCTCGCGAGCTACCTCGTCTTCGTGCGGCAGGCCGTGGCGCCCATCAACCAGTTCACCCAGCAGGGCAACTTCCTGCTCACGGCGCTTGCGGGCGCGGAGCGCATCTTCTCGGTGATGGAGCTTGCGCCCGAGGTGGACGAGGGCGAGGTGCGCCTCGTGCACGCCAACGACGTGGAGGCCGCGCGCGTGGCGGCGGGTGCCGCGGGCTGGGCCTGGGAGATCCAGGGCGAGCACGTGCCCCTCCAGGGCGACGTGGTCTTCTACGACGTGGACTTTGGCTACGAGGAGGGGCAGACCGTGCTCTCGGGCCTCTCGCTCTACGCCAAGCCGGGGCAGAAGATCGCCTTCGTGGGCTCCACCGGCGCCGGCAAGACCACGATCACAAACCTCATCAACCGCTTCTACGAGGTGCGCAGTGGCGTG
>CAZCTE010000108.1:0-5126 GCA_964501395.1 uncultured Atopobium sp. | reverse complement strand
CACCGGTCTTGTTTTCCGGAGACGCAGCGTTCGACTCCTGCCATCGGCTCCATGCCCATACGGCCGCCTTCAGGCGGCTTTTTTCGTGACGTTAGGATTGCCCCCGCGCCTCGCTGGGCATGCATCCCGCGCGCCGGCCCTATCATAGGCGGGGTGCATCATCACAGAGGAGGACGCCAACCCATGCGCAACTTCAGGCTCGTCGAGCTCTCCGCCGAGGAATTCGACTCGTTCAGCGCGCACCACCCACAGGGCAACTTCCAGCAGACCTCCCGCATGGGCCGCCGGCGGGCAGGGGCGGGCGTGGACGTCTGCCTTCTGGGCGTTCGCGAGGACAACTCGCTCGTCGCCGCTACGCAACTCGAGGTCTACCACTCGCGTATCTCCATCCACGCCCAAATCCACGACGGGCCACTCGTCGACTTCCGTGACGCGGAGCTCGCCTCCTTCTTCCTCGAGGCCCTCAAGGACCGCGCGCGGGGCGCCGGAGCCGCGCAGCTCGAGATCACCCCAGAGATGCCCTACCTGGTCCGTGACTCCGAGGGCAACCCCCTGCCCAGGCAGGGGGAGGGGGCCTGGCCTCCCAACGTCCCCGCCGACGCACCCGTCGAGCCCAACGACGCAGCGGTAGAAACCCTCGTGTCGCTCGGCTTCGCCCACGGCGGGTTCACCGTGGGCTACAACGACGTCCCACGCTGGCGCTACGTCAAGGACCTCACGGCGATCTCGAACGAGAAGGGGCTCCTCGCCTCCTACGCCAAGAACACCCGCCGCAACGTCCGCATTGCCCACGAGAGCGGCGTCACGGTGCGCCGCGTTGGCCGCGACGAGCTGCCGCTGTTCCACGACATATGCGAGCACAGCTGCGAGAAGCAGGGGTTTGACAACCGCCCACTCGACTACTTCGAGTCGCTCTTCGACGCGCTCGGGGACGCGGCGGAGTTCAACATCGCCTTCATTGACACGCATGCCTACCTCGCGTCGTGGGAGCGCAAGCGCGACGGCTTCGCCGCGGACATCGAACGTCTCGAGCGCCTGCTCGAGACCTCGCCCTCCCCGGACAAGGTCGAGAAGAAGCTCCGCGACGCGCGTTCCAAGCACGAGGCGGCGCTCTCGCGCGTCGAGGGGGCGAGGGAGCTGACCGAGACCAGCGAGCAGATTCCCGCCGCCGCAGCCCTCTTTGTCTGGCACCCCCGCGAGTGCGTGTACCTGTTCTCCGGCAGCGACGAGACCTACGCCAAGTTCTACGCCGCCACCGCCATACAGCACCACGTTATGCTCGAGTGCCTCGAGCGCGGCTGCGCGCGCTACAACTTCTACGGCATCAACGGCGTCTTTGGCGACCCAGACAATCCCGGGCGGGGTCTCCTCGAGTTCAAGCAGGGCTTCGGAGGCTACGTGGAGGAGCTCATGGGAGAGTTCATCGCCCCCGTCCGGCCCGTCGCCTACGCCGTCAAGCAGCTCGCCCACAAGATTCTCGGCCGCTAGGGCGCCTTTCTCGGCCGTTAGGATGCCCCACGGAGCCCAACGTCTCCCTAGAAGGAGGTCTCCGTGGGCCGGGGGTAGTAGCGGTTGAACTTCCTGACGTGGTTCTTCTCCATGATCCAGCCGTAGAGGCGCGAGAGCACGGTGTCAGCGGGGCAGCGCAGGGGGTTGACGACCAGGCCGGAGCGCACGAGGGAGTCAAACTCCTCCCGCAGGGCTGGGTCGGTCACGTAGCGGCGCGCGAGCGAGGGAGGCACGCGGGTGTAGAGCACCGTCCGCTCCGCGCGGAGCTCCTCGCTCGTCTCGTCGATGTAGTCGTCGACGAGGACGCGCATCGGGTTGACCCCGGCGGCGGCGCTGTAGTAGGAGTTCGCGCCGATGCGCGGGTTGAAGTCCATGAAGATGGAGCGTCCCGTGGCCGGGTCACGCTTGAGATCGATGTTTGCGAATCCACGCCACCCTATTGCCGCGAGCATGCGCGCGACCCCCTCCCAGAGGTCGGGCCGGGAACGCGTGATCATGGCTACGGGGTTGCCAAAGAGCGTGGGGGCGTGGTCCTCGAGAAGGACCTGGGCGGACGCGCACAGCGTGGCCCTCCCCTCCCGGTTGATGTACATGGTGATGCTGTCCATGTAGGTGTCGTCCCCGGGAATGAGCTCCTGCACAAGGAACGTGCCCGAGAAGCCGACGGCGCGCAGGTCTCCCCAGATGCGGTCGAGCTCGTCCTGGTCATGCACGAAGTAGACCTTCTTAAAGCCCCGTGCGTAGAGGTGGGAGTAGTCGCCCGAGACGGCGGGCTTTGCCACCAGCGGGAAGGGGACGTCCGTCGGCGGGATGGGCTCGCCGCCCGCCAGGCTGACGATCTCGGTGCGCGGCGTCTCGAGGCCAAACTCGGAGCACATCTCGGCGAAGGCGACCTTATCCGCAGCGCGCAGGCGGACATCGTGCGGGGGCAGCGGGCACACCACGTTGCCCGGGAGCCCCCCCTCCAGCACCTCGAGCATCTCTACCGCCGCGTCCCAGTTGCCGAGGACGATCAGGCGCTTGTCGGCGTGCTCGCGCGCGAGCTGCTCGAGCGCCGAGCCCACGGTGGCGAGATCGAGGTCCTCGACAAAGCGATGCTCGAAGAAGCGGGAGTGGCGGATCACCTCGATGGGGTCCGGGGCAACGCAGACACTCGTGACCCCAAACGCCTCGAAGAACTCCCTGCCCAGCGGATAGGCGGACAGGTCACCCCCCAAGATGACGGGCTGGATGTCCGTACGGCTCGAGCTCATGTGGAGAACCTCCCTACCGTGGACACGAGGCGGCCCACCTGACGTCAAGCTGAATTCAAAAGTATACGCGTGTTTCGCAGCGCGGGGGCTACCTCGCGGCACTCCTCAGCCGACGCAGCAGGGAGAAGATCCGCGAGAACAGTGCGTCGAAGAAGGGGGCGTCAGAGATGCCCAGGACTGAGGCGACGCCAAAGGTCACCACGAGGGCGGGCATGCCGGCAGCAATCGTGTAGACCAGCCCCATCAGCATGCCCTCGCAGCTGCCGAACCAGTAGGTGAGCAGGGCGAGGATGGCGGCGCCCACGAGCGAGCCGAGAAGCCCCAGACCAAGCGAGCGGAGCGTTGAGACGATAACCGTCCTAAGACCGAAGGAGCCGATCTGCATGCGAAAGCGGACGACGATCATCACGTCGAGCGCTATGTAGAACAGGGCGGAGGTCACCGGAACCACGTAGAGGCCCCACAGCGGCGTGCAGACCAGGCAGACCACGATCTGCAGGACGGACCCCACGCAGACGGCGATGGCGTAGAAGCCCATGCTCATCATCGCAGAACAGGCCTTCTGAAGGAGCGAGGAGAGGCCGTAGAAGGGCAGCGCCAGCGCGAGCACCCTGAGATAGCCCGCGGTCAGCGCGGCGTCCTCGGCCGTGAACTGGCCGCCCGCGAAGACGGCGATGAGCGGCTGGGCGAACACCATGAGCAGTAGGGTGCAGGGCACAAGGGAGAAGAGCAGCTGGCGAATCCCGTCACAGAGGAAGTCCTTGAACGAGTCGAGGTCATGGGCGTTGAAGCTGTTGGAGAGCTCAGGGAAGAGCGTGGTCGTGATCGGGATGGCGAGGATCGAGTAGGGCAGCACGTACCACACGCGCGCGTAGTAGGCGATCGACGCGCCCGCCGAGGTGACCGAGAGCGCGCAGCTCGAGGTAACGGCGGTCGTGGGAGCCGAGGCGAAGGTGGCCAGGAAGGTGGGGAGCCCGATGGAGACCGTCTCGCGCAGCGCCGGGTCGTGCAGGTTGACCCTGAGGCGCAGCCGCACCCCGTAGCGCCTGAGCGAGGGCACCTGGCAGAGCACCTGGACAAGGACCCCGAGCGGGTTTCCCACGGCCAGCGCGATGGCGGCGGTGCGCCAGGGCACGCCCTGCTGAACGAGCAGCGCGTATATCACGAACGACGCGATGGTGATCACGTTGTTGAGGATGGGGGCGGCGTTGCTCCAGAAGAAGTCGCGCTCGGCGTTGAGCACGCCCGAGAAGATCGAGGAGAGCGCATACAGGACGATCTCGCAGCAGAACCAGCGGAAGAACCAGACGGCCAGGTCGGAGTCAAAACCCTCGGACGCGCCGGCCGACTGGGTCCAGATGATGGGGGCGGCAAACACGAAGCTCAGAGCCGTGAGCGCCGCCATGAGGATAACGACGATGGAGAGCAGGTTGGAGGTGTACTCGCTGGCGCCCTCGCGACCCGCCCGCTGCTTGACGGCCATGAACACGGGCAGGAACGCCGTTATGAGCATCCCTCCCGCCACGAACTCGTACAGCAGGTTCGGCAGGTTGTTGGCAACCGTGTAGGCGCTCGCGAGACCGGCGGCGCCAAGCGCCCATGCCTGCACGGAGGTCCGCAGGAACCCCGTGATGCGGCTGATGATCACCAGCACGCTCACGGTGTTCGACGATCGGCTCACGCGCTCCTTGGTCTGGCCCATGGTCTCGTCAGCCGAGGGCTTGGCCGCGGCTGACGAGCTCGCGGCCAAGCCCCGACGATTCTCTTCCGAGATGTCACCCACTCTGACTCACTCCCCGGTTCCGGCCAGTCGCGCCCCGCGCTAAACCGGCGAGCCTCCGCCGACGTAGTCCCCGCTGGCGCTCAGCGTATCAATTCTGACGCCGGCAGCTGCGTTGGCCGCGTGGACGTACTGGCCATTGCCGATGTAGATGCCCACGTGATAGATGGACGACGTGCTGCCGCCCGTGCCCCAGAAGACGAGGTCTCCCTCCTTGAGCGAGGAGATGTTATAGACCAGGTTGCCAAGCGAGGAAACGCGGTTGTACAGGGCCTGGGACGAGTGCGTGAGGGAGACGCCCACCTGAGCGTAGCAATAGACCACCAGACCGGAGCAGTCGAAGGAGTTGGGGCCCGCGGCCGCCCAGACGTAGGACTTGCCCACCTGGGCCTTGGCAATTTCGGCGACACTCGATATCGAGTTGCCGGAGTTGGTGTTGGTGTTGGAGCTCGCGCTGCTGCTGGAGCTGGAGTTCGAGCTGCTGGAGCTGCCGCTGGAGGAGGAACTGGAACCCGAGCTGCTGCCCGAGCCGCTGGAAGAGCTTGAGCTCGAACCGCTGGAGCTGCTGGAGGAGCTGGAGCTCG
>CAZCTE010000107.1:0-5165 GCA_964501395.1 uncultured Atopobium sp. | reverse complement strand
ACCAGCTCAAGGACGAGGGCGAGGAGGATCGCTTCCTCATGGGCTTCGAGGAGTCGTACGGCTACCTCGTGGGCACGCACGCCCGCGACAAGGACGCCATCGTGGCCACGATGCTCTGCGTTGAGATGGCCTCGTACTACGCCGAGAAGGGCATGGACCTCTACGAGGCCATGGACGCCCTCTATCAGAAGTACGGCTACTACCTCAACGGCACCGTCAACGCCGCCTTCCCCGGCGCGTCCGGCGCCGATCGCATGGCCCAGATTATGGAGGGGCTGCGCACGAACCCGCCCGCGGAGATCGCCGGCTACAAGGTGCTCGGCATGACCGACTACGCAACCGGCCCCGACATGCCGCGGGTCTCGGGCCTGCAGAAGGAGGCCGCGCAGCAGCTGCCGCCCGCCAACGTCATCGAGTTCTGCCTCGAGGGCGACAACAAGGTCATCTTCCGCCCGTCCGGCACCGAGCCCAAGGTCAAGGCCTACCTCTTCTCCAAGGGTGCCACCCGCGCCGAGTCCGAGGCCGTGCGCGACAAGCTCGAGGCGGCGTCCAAGGAGATCCTGTCGTAGGGATCTGCCCGCCGGGTTACCGTCCCGCAAGAGCCTGAACGAGGCCCCGCTCGCGCAGCTCAGCCGCTGCGGGCGGGGTCCTTCTGTGCGGCGCCTCAGCGCGGCGTTCCCGTTCCGCGCGCGAGACGGACGGCGCCCCGCGACGAAGGCTATCTCGTCGCGGGGCGCTTCTCGGTATCCCGGCCTGCGGGCTCGATGGCGTTGGCGGCTAGTCCGAGGTGGAGTCAGTGCTGCTCGCGGAGTCGGTCGTCGCGTCCGACGCGTCCGCGTCGTCGGAGTCCGCGTCAGGGAGGCTCACGACGTAGAACTCGGTGCAGGTGGCGGCCAGCGTCGCGGCGGCCCAGGGATGCTCGCTCACGTCGGGCGACGTGGGGTCGTAGACCACCAGGGAGCCGTCCTCGTTCTCGGCGATCACGAGGACCCAGTGCGCAGCGCTCGTGAGGGATCCCGCCTGGGTCTCGATGAGGACGTAGGCGCCGGACTCAAGCGCCGTCGTGAGGGTGTCGCCGCCTGAGACGTAGGTCTCGCAGGTGAGCCCGAGCTCCACGGCCTCCGTCACGAGGAAGTCGGCCGTCATCGCGGAGTCGCCCGTGTCGGCCCCTGCCTCGGTTGCCGCCTCGGCGATGTCGGCCGGCGTATAGGAGGCGTCGCCCGTGAGGCCCATGTAGGCCATGGCGAGGGCGGTGGGGCCGGAGCCGGTGAGCGCGAGCGCGCGCCCTGCGTAGTCGACGTTGCCCCAGCGGGAGTCCCAGCACCAGAGCTGCGGCACCGTCCCCTGGGTCACCTCGTCGTCGTAGCTCTCGGCCGTCTTCTCGGCGGTGAGGTAGGCCTCCACGAAGTCGACTGCCTCGGGGACGGTGAGGGCGAGCTCGAGCAGGCCCTCGTCGTCGTACTGGTCCGCGTTGGCCGCGATGGTGGCGAGCTTCTCGTTGCGGTCGAGCTCGGTGGCAAAGGCGGTCGAGAGGTCATCTGAGATGTTGGTGGCGATGCGGGTGTCGGTGTCGTCGTCGGAGGTCGAGCAGCTGCGCACGCAGGCGGACACCCCCGCGACGAGCAGCACCACGAGCACGACGGCGAGCGCCCCCAGAATGACGAACCGGCGCTCGATTCCCAGGATCCGCCCGCGGTTGCCCTGGAAGTTGATGGAGCGGGAGCGCAGCGGGTACCCGTTGCCGCGCCTGCGGTCCCTGAGACGGGACTTCGGGCGCGACCGGGTGCCGGTGGGTCCGTGGTAGACCTCGCTGCTGGGGATGCGCGCCCGCGCGGCGCCCGTGTACTGACGCGACGAGCTCGATCTTGGGGTGCCCGTGCGTGCGCGTCGTCCTTGGTCCTGGTGTGCCATGGTGCCTCCGTTGGAGTGCGTGTTTGCTGATGCGCGTGAGACCGCGCCGGCCCCCGTGGGTCGGGGTTCAGGTACGAACGCATGATACGGCAGCGGGGGGCGGGGCGTCCTCCTGCGCACCGCAGCTTTTCGGCAGTCGCAACGAGCGACAAAGGCAGCCGCGCTGCGAGAAGGGCCGCGCTCGGGTGCGCGAGAGGCGCAGGGCACGGCAGGACGGCGAGGGGCGCGGCATGAAGAAGGGGACGGCAGCCTCTGGCCGCCGTCCCCGCATGTGTCAGGCCACGCTACTCGCCCCCGGAGTTTCCGCTCGAGCCGCCCCCGGAGCTACCGCCGGAGCCGCCGCCACCGGAATCAGTCGTACCGCCGGAGCCGCCGCCGGACCCCCCGCCCCCGGAGTCGCCGGTGGTACCGGAGCCCCCGCCGCCGGAATCGCCGGTGGTGTCCGTCGTGGTGCCGGAGCTCGTGTCGCCGGAGCTGCCGGACCCGGAGGACGACCCGGATCCCGACCCGGAGCTCGAGCTCGTGTCGCCATCGGGCGTGGTGGTCACGGTGGGCACCGTGGTCTCCGTCGTGGTCGACTCGTCGTCGGTCAGCTCGTCGTCATCGTCGTCGCTGCTGCTGTAGTACGACGAGCCGCTCGCGTTGACGGAGTCGTCGGTGCACACGAAGGTCCACGAGCTGTTGTCCTCGTACGTGGCCTCGTGGTCCGATGTGGCAAACTCCTCGCGCTCCACCCCCTCGAGCGCCGCGTTCATGAAGTTGGTCCATATGGGCTGCGGCAGGTTCGAGGTCGTCCCGTGCGAGCCCTGGTAGTAGACCGTTGAGTTGTCGCTCAGGTGCCCGGTCCACACGACGGTGGTGTACTGCGGCGTGTACCCGCAGAACCAGAGGTCGCCGTAGCTCTCGGTCGTGCCGGTCTTGCCGGCCACGGGCTGGTCGGCGGTGAAGTACCTGCCCACGTAGGAGGAGGCCGAGCCCTCCTCGACCACGGACTCGAGGATCTCCGTCACCTCCTCCATGATGGCGGAGTCCACGACCTGCTCGCTGCAGTCCTCGTGCTCGTAGACCACGTTGCCGTTGCGGTCCTCGATGCGCGTGATGGCGATGGCGTCCCGGTGGACGCCGCAGTTGGCAAAGGTGGAGTAGACCTCGGCCATCTCGAGCGGCGTCACCGCCTGGGAGCCCAGCGTGATGGAGTTCACGGCGTTGAGGGTGGTGTCAATGCCCAGGAGGTAGGCCGTGTCCACCACCGTGTCGGCACCTATTGCCACGACCACCTGCGCGTAGGCGGTGTTGGAGGAGACCGTTGTGGCGTATGCGAGCGAGATGATGCCGTACTGGGTGTTGTCGATGTTCTGGACGTTCCACGTCGACGTGATCTGCAGCGGCGAGTTGGAGTTGAGCAGCACCGTTGGGCTCATGCCCTCCAACATGGCCGCCGTGAGCGTGATCGGCTTGAAGCAGGAGCCTGGTTGTCGCGCGTTCGTTGCCAGGTTCAGTATGTTCTCCCCCGCGTCCGTGTCCGTGCCGTAGCTCTGGCCGCCCACCATGGCCACGATGTAGCCGTTGGAGTTGTCTATGCAGACGAGGGCGGCGCGCAGGTCGGAGTCGCCGGACTCGGAGACGGTCTCGGCCGCCGCCGCCTCGGCCTCCTCCTGGAGGGTGGGGTCGAGCGTGGTGTAGACCTTGAGGCCGCCCTGCAGGATGGTGTCCTCGGAGAAGTCCTGGAGCAGGAGCTCCTTCACGTAGTCGGTGAAGTAGGGGTAGGTGCCCACGGAGTCGCTCAGCTCGCCGGGGTTGAGCACGAGCTCCTCCGCGCAGGCGGCCTCGTACTCCTCCTGGGTGATGTCGCCGGCCTCGAGCATGCGGTAGAGGACGAGGTTGCGGCGCTCGACGCAGGCGTCCGGGTAGAGGAAGGGGTCGTAGAGCGTGGGCGCGTTGGGAAGGCCCACGAGGGTGGCCGCCTCGGCGAGCGTGAGCTCGTCGGCGGACTTGTTGAAGTAGATGATGCTGGCCGCCTCAATGCCCCACGCACCGTTCCCGTAGTAGATGGTGTTGAGGTACATGTTGAGGATCTGGTCCTTGGTGTACTCCTTCTCCAGCTGGATGGCGATGTAGGCCTCGCGCACCTTGCGCTTGAGGGTCTGCTCGAACTGCTCGTCCGAGAGGATGGTGTTGCGCACGAGCTGCTGGGTGATGGTGGAGCCGCCGCCGGCGTCGGACGAGCCGGTGATCTGGCCCCACACGGCGCGCAGGACGCCCTGCGGGTCCACGCCGTTGTGCTCGTAGAAGCGCTTGTCCTCGGTGTCCACCACGCCCGCGATCACGTAGTCCGAGATCTCGTCGAGCGAGACGGACCGGCGGTTCTGCAGGTAGAAGGAGGCGATCTCGTTGCCGTCGGCGTCGTAGACGCGCGTGGGCTCGGCCACGAGGTAGGCGTCGGCCGAGGTGTAGTCGGGAAGGTCCTCGAGCCACGTGGTCACGAGGCTCCCCAGCGAGACGGCGAGCGCCACCAGGAGGAGCGCCAGGAAGCCGAAGGCCCCCGCTATGCCAAACCCAACGACGTGGGTCTTGGAGTGCCTATGGGCCCTGCGGGTTCTGATCCCCATCTCGTCCTCCTTTTTGGGAGATCGGTTCATAACCGGGGCTCATTATAGGTGCTGGCGAGAAGATTCGGCGGCGCGGCGGCCCTGGGCCCCCGGCCCCGGGCCTGCGGGGGAGGGGCCGCGCCCGGGGGAGGACCCCGCGCGGGGGATGTGCGAATCGCGCGCGAGCTGCCCCGTTGCGGCCCGCCTGCGCTATCCTACTTCCCGGTGCGGCCGTTTTGGGTACGGCTTGGCTAAGCGAAGAGCCTATGAAGGAGAAACCGTTGCTTTCCGTTGACGAACAGCTCAAGGTCATCACGTCGGGCACCATGCAGATCGTGCCCCTGGACGAGCTCAGGAAGAAGCTCGAGAAGGGCACGCCCCTCAACATCAAGCTCGGCGTGGACCCCACGAGCCCGGACCTCCACCTCGGCCACGCCGTCCCCCTGCGCAAGATGCGACAGTTCCAGGACCTCGGCCACAGCGTGACCCTCATCATCGGCAACGGCACGGCCCTCATCGGCGACCCGTCCGGGCGCGACTCCACCCGCCCGCCGCTCACCGAGGAGCAGGTCGAGGCCAACGCGCAGACCTACGTCGAGCAGGCCATGAAGGTCCTCGACCCAGAGCGCACCCAGATCGTCCACAACGGCGACTGGCTCAAGGGCC
>CAZCTE010000106.1:2886-5259 GCA_964501395.1 uncultured Atopobium sp. | reverse complement strand
AGCGCATGCCCGACGGCTACGACACGCGCATCGAGCGCGGCGGCACCAACGTCTCCGGCGGCCAGAAGCAGCGCCTGTGCATCGCGCGCGCCCTGCTCAAGAAGCCCAAGGTGCTCATCCTCGACGACTCCACCTCCGCGGTGGACACCGCCACCGACGCCCGCATCCGCGAGGCCTTCAGGCGCTACATCCCCGGCACCACCAAGATCATCATCGCCCAGCGCATCTCGAGCGTGCAGGACGCCGACCGCATCGTAGTGCTCGACGACGGCCGCATCAACGGCATCGGCACCCACGACGAGCTGGTGGCGACCAACGAGATCTACGGCAGCATCGCGCAGTCGCAGGCCGAGGGGACGGGTGACTTCGACATAGCCGAGGAGCCCGCCGCCCAGGACGCCGGAAAGGAGGCCTAGGAACCATGGCAGACAAGACTCAGAACCAGAGCGCGAACCAGAACCTGAATCAGAGCCAGACGCACGAGAGCCAGCAGGCCTCCGGCCCCAAGGGCGCGACCTTCTCGTTCAAGGCGTTCACGCGCGCCGTGGGCTACATGCTCAAGAACTACAAGGCCGCGTTCGCCGTGGTGGTGGTCTGCATCCTCGTGTCGGCGCTCGTGACGTCGTACTCGGCGCTCTTCTCGCAGAGCCTCATCGACGACTACATCGAGCCCATGCTGGCCTCGGGGTCCACGGACTTCTCCGGGCTTGCCGCGGCCATCGGCAGGCTGGTGGTGATCCTGGTGGTGGGCATCATCGCCACCTACGCCTACCAGCGCATCATGGTCACCGTGAGCCAGGGCACCATGCGCAGGCTCCGCGCCGAGACCTTCGAGAGCATGGAGAGCCTGCCCATCCGCTACTTTGACACGCACCAGCACGGCGACATCATGTCCGTCTACACCAACGACGTGGACACCCTGCGGCAGCTCTACGGCCAGACGCTGCCCCAGATCATCAACTCGGCCATCTCGCTCGTGGTGACCTTCGTGGCCATGTGCAGCCTGTCGGTTCCCATGACGCTCGTGTCCTGCCTCTTCGTGGTCATCATGCTGTTTGTGACCTCGCATTTCGCCAAGTTCTCGGGCCGCTACTTCGTCCAGCAGCAGCGCGACCTCGGCGCGGTGGACGGCTACGTCGAGGAGATGATGGACGGCCAGAAGGTGGTCAAGGTCTTCAACCACGAGGACGACGCCATCGAGGGCTTCCGCGAGGCCAACGAGCGGCTGAGGGAGAGCGGCACCCGCGCCCTGCTGGCCTCCAACCTCATCATGCCGATCAACGCCAACGTGGGCAACCTCTCCTACGTGATCGTGGCCGCCTCGGGCGCCGCGCTCGCCCTGAACGGCATCGGTGGGCTCAGCATTGGCGCGATCGTCTCGTTCATCACGCTCAACCGCCAGTTCTCGCAGCCCATCACGCAGATCTCCCAGCAGATCTCCTTTGTGACGCAGGCCTCCGCCGGCGCGGAGCGCGTCTTTGCCCTCATGGACGAGGAGCCCGAGGAGGATAACGGCTACGTGGAGCTGGTCAACGCCCGCGAGCTGCCCGACGGCTCCGTTGAGCCCTGCGACGAGCGCACCGACGTCTGGGCCTGGCGTCACCCGCACAGGCAGGACGGCACCGTCACCTACACCAAGCTCGAGGGCTCGCTCGAGATGGACTCGGTGGACTTTGGCTACACGCCCGAGAAGACCGTCCTGCACGACATCACGCTCTACGGCATGCCCGGCCAGAAGATCGCCTTCGTGGGCGCAACGGGCGCGGGCAAGACCACGATCACCAACCTGATCAACCGCTTCTACGACATCGAGGACGGCAAGATCCGCTACGACGGGATCAACATCAACAAGATCAGGAAGGCGGACCTGCGCCGGTCCCTGGGCATCGTGCTGCAGGACACGCACCTGTTCACCGGCACCATCATGGACAACATCCGCTACGGCCGGCTTGACGCCACCGACGAGGAGTGCGTCGCGGCGGCCAAGCTCGCCAACGCGGACGGCTTCATCAGGCGCCTGCCGCAGGGCTATCACACCATGGTCTCCGGCGACGGCGCGCAGCTCTCGCAGGGCCAGTGCCAGCTTCTCGCCATCGCGCGCGCCGCGGTGGCCGACCCGCCGGCGCTCATCCTGGACGAGGCCACGTCGAGCATTGACACGCGCACCGAGCAGGTGGTGCAGAAGGGCATGGACGCCCTCATGAAGGGCCGCACCACCTTCGTGATCGCGCACCGTCTGAGCACCATCAAGAACGCCGACTGCATCATGGTCATGGACCAGGGCCGCATCATCGAGCGCGGCAACCACGAGGAGCTCATGGCCAAGAAGGGCCGCTACTGGCAGCTCTACACGGGCGGCAAGGTGCTGGACTA
>CAZCTE010000106.1:0-2786 GCA_964501395.1 uncultured Atopobium sp. | reverse complement strand
CCCCCTAGGGTACAGTCTCGCACGGTCGGGCGGTACGTACAGTCCGACGCGGTACGTACAGTTTCCAGCGGTACGTACACAGTTGCGACCTTGATGTCCGGATGGTCGACGTCTCTACCTGCGGTTTCTCAAAATATAGCACGATATCAAATATGAAATAGCGTACGTACCAGCGCTGACTGTACGTACCGTCGGCTAGTGTACGTACCGGTGCGGACTGTACGTACCGGGCAGGGCTGTGTGTACCGAGAAGGCGATGTTACGCGGCGACTGGCGTGCGATGCGCCGCCGAGAAGGGCCTCCGGTAGGGTCAGCCGCGTCGGCGAGAAGGGCAGTCGGCATCGTCCGCGCCGCTTCCCGCACCCCTGAACTTCTCGCTGCTCTATACTAAAAAGCGAGCAAATTAGGCGATAGGTTTGGCGGATATTATGAAAACCGAGCTTGTGAATCGACCAAACTATATGAATTGGCTCGACCGATGGCGCGACAGGGACATCATCAAGGTCGTCACGGGCCTTCGACGCTGCGGCAAGTCGAGCGTGCTCGAGCTCTATCGCCGGCGGTTGCGCGAGGAGGGCGTCCCCGATGACAACATCCTCTCCATCAACTTTGAGTCCCTGGACGAGGAGTACCCGCTCGACGCGCGCGGGCTCTACCGTTACATCACGGAGCGCCTCTCGTCGGGGACCAACTACGTCTTTCTCGACGAGGTTCAGCACGTCGAGGACTTCGAGCGCGTCGTCGACGGACTCGCGGTCCGCGACGACATCGACCTCTACATTACCGGCTCAAACGCGTACTTCCTCTCCGGTGAGCTCGCAACCCTGCTCACGGGCAGGTATGTCGAGCTGCGGATGCTGCCCTTCTCGTTCGCCGAGTACCGGGCCGCGCGCCCCGAGGAGGAGAGCGCGGACGACGCCTTCAACCGCTATCTCACCTTCGGCGGCATGCCCTTTGTCGCCACGCTCGACGACGCGCAGGCAATCGCGGACTACCTGGGAGGCGTGTTCAGCACTATCGTTCTGGAGGACATCGCCCGACGTCACCCGCGCATAGACATGCGTGCCTTCCGCGACCTCGCGGCCTTTGTCGCGGACAATGTGGGCAACATCTCGTCGCGCAAGCGTATCGCCAGCGGCCTCTCGGCCGCGGGGACGCGCGTGACGGCGGGGACCGTGGGGTCGTATCTCGACGCGCTCATGGAGAACTACCTGGTGTTCAAGGCGGAGCGCTACGATCTCAAGGGCCGCGAGTACCTGGACACGCTCGAGAAGTACTACCTGGGTGACCTGGGTTTCAGGTTCTGGCTGCTGGGGAAGTCGCAGGGGGACCTGGGACATCGGCTGGAGAATGCCGTCTATCTGGAGCTTCTGCGCAGGTATCGGCGCGTTGCCGTGGGGAAGCAGGACACCGCCGAGGTCGACTTTGTGGCAATGGGGGATGACGGGCCGCACTACGTGCAGGTGTCGCAGTCGATTCTCGACGAGGGGACATGCGAGCGCGAGCTTGCGCCCCTGAGAAAGATAGCGGACAACTATCCCAAGACCGTGCTTACCCTCGACCGGGTTGGCGTCGGGGACTATGACGGCATCCGGCACACCAACGTGATCGACTGGATGCTGGAGTCCGCATAGGGGCGGGTGGTTCTTGGCCGGGCTCTGGAACGGTACATATTGTTAGCTGGAACCTGTACATTTCGTTAGTTGAAACTAGTATATTGTGTTAAATGCGCAGGTAGAAGGTCTCAAAAACAAGCACAGCCTCTGCACTTCGCAGAGGGGGGTATATAGCGACGCCCCGGTGCCACAGAGCTCCCAAAAGGCGTACACTTGTACGCATTGTGCAACAAGGATGCGAGCGACGGGGGAGCGCATGATCATCAACACCGGGGCGCGCACGGACACGGTGCAGTGGTACGCGCCGTGGCTGCTCCGGCGCTTTGAGGAGGGCTACGCCCTCGCGCGCAACCCGCTCTTTCCCCACAAGGTGACGCGCTACGAGCTCACGCCCGACAAGGTGGACGTGGTCATCTTCTGCAGCAAGGACTACCGGCCCATCCTCCCGCGCCTGCATGAGATCACGGACCGCTTCAACACCTACTTCCACTACACCATCACGGCCTACGGAACCGACATCGAGCCACGCGTGCCGGACATCGACACCTCGGTGGATACCCTGCTCGACCTCGAGCGCATCGTGGGCGCGCAGCGCATAACCTGGCGCTACGACCCGGTGCTTCTCGCCCAGGGCTATACGATCGAGCGGCACCTGGACACCTTCGAGCGCCTGTGCGCGCGCCTGGCGGGGCACGTGGACCGCTGCGTCTTCAGCTTCGTCGAGATGTACCGCAAGCTGGAGCTCAACTTCCCCGACATCACCCCGCTCACGGACGAGGACATGGACCAGCTCGCCGCGGGGATGGGGAGAATCGCCGGCAGGTACGGGATTGTCCTGCAGACCTGCGCCTCCAACGGCTCGTGGGAGCGCTACGGCATCCGGCCTTCCGGCTGCGTGACGCTGCCCTTGCTCGGCGCCGCCAACGGGGTCGAGTTCCGCCAGCTCAAGCACCGCGGCATGCGCGCGGGCTGTCACTGCATGGAGAGCCGCGACATCGGCGCGTACGACTCGTGCCCCAACGGGTGCCGCTACTGCTACGCCAACAAGAGCGCGGAGCGGGCGCTCGAGAACTACCGCACGCGGCACGACCCGGAGAGCCCGCTGCTGCTGGGGCACCTGCAGGAGGGCGACGAGGTGGTCCAGGGCAGCCAGAGGAGCTTTCTCACCCG
>CAZCTE010000105.1:0-5276 GCA_964501395.1 uncultured Atopobium sp. | reverse complement strand
CCGCCTCGACGTCCTCCCACGTGGCCTGCCAGCTCCAGTTGCCCTCGGCCACGCCCGGCACGTTCATGCGGGCCGCGTCGTCGAGCTCCAGCACGTCCTGCAGCGGCACCACGGCCAGGTCCGCGTCCGAGCGCAGCACACGCCGGCAGATGTCGTCGGCCGTCTCGCGCGCCTCCTCGCCCTCGAGCCCGTAGCGGCTCTCGCAGAACCCCACCAGGGTCTGGTTGTCGTGCGTCCCGGTGTAGGCCGCGGCGCCCGGGCGGGGCTCAAAGCGCTCGCGCACGTCGTTGTCCGCGAACTGCGCCACGTCCATGCCCGGAAAGCCCGTCGAGCTCACGAGCGCGCGAACGGCGGGCGTGATGTTGCCCAGGTCCTCCGCTATGAACGGGAGCGGGCCAAACTGGTCGTAGGCCGCCCTGAAGAGCTCGACGCCGGGGCCAAAGGCGTAGGAGCCGTCCGCGGCTGGGTGCCCGGCCGGCACCGAGTAGTACGAGGAGAAGCCGATGAAGTGGTCCAGGCGCACCACGTCGTAGAGGTCGAGAGCCCGGCTGAACCGGCGGAGCCACCAGCCGTAGTTCTGCTCGCGCAGGATGTCCCAGCGGTAGGTGGGGTTGCCCCAGAGCTGCCCCTCGGGCGCAAAGCCGTCCCCCGGGGCGCCGGCCTGCCGACGGGCGCGGCCGGTCTCGTCCAGGTCAAAGATGTCCGGCTCGCTCCAGACGTCCGCCGAGTCCGCCGAGACGTACATGGGCATGTCGCCCACGATCTTGATCCCGCGCTCGTGGGCGTAGTCGAGCAGGTCCCCCCACTCGCGGGCAAAGGCGTACTGCAGGCGCTTCTGGTTCTCTATGCCGGCGGCCACGCGGGGGTTGCGCACGTGGCGCTGGTCGAGGCGGCGGTAGCGCTCGGGCCAGGCCTGCCAGGGCGCGTCGTCGAGCAGGTCCTTGAGGGCGCGGAAGGTGGCGTAGGGCGTGAGCCAGTAGTCGTTCCTCTCGCAGAACTCCCGGTAGTCCGCCGAGGCGCCGATCTTCTCGAGCGACCTGAGCGTCTCCGCCTCGCCGTGCTCGAGGAGCGCGGTGTTGCCCGCGAAGGCCGAGAGACCCGCGTAGGGCGATCCGTACTCGTCCGTGGGGTTGACGGGGAGGACCTGCCAGTAGGTCTGGCCGTTCTCGGCGAGCCAGTCCACGAAGCGGCGCGCCGGGGCGCCGAGCGTGCCGGGGCCGTCCTCGTTGGGGACGGAGGTGATGTGGCAGAGCACGCCCATCCCGCGCTCGAGGGGCTGTTGCAGGGCGAGACGGTCGTGGAAGAGCAGGACGGCCGTGCCCAGCGGCCAGAGGAAGACCTCGGCCTGGCCGCCGGAGACCTTGGGCACCTGCCCAGAGACAATGTCCGCGCAGACCTCGCCGCGCAGCGGCACGTGCACCGTGTGGGCCTCCGTGAGGCTCGCGTTGGCCAGGACGCACACGCTCGCGTGCTCGCCCCGGCGCCAGAAGCCGAGGACGTCGTCCCCGTGCGAGAAGGGCTCAAAGTCCCCGTTCACGAACACGGGAAGGGTCTTGCGGACGGCGATGGCGTTGCGGTAGATGGCGGCGCACTCCGCCCTGCCCCCGTCCCACGGGAAGGTCCCGCGGTTGTAGGGATCGCGGTAGCCCTCCATGCCGCGCTCGTCACCGTAATAGACGCAGGGGACGCCGGGCAGGGTCATCTGCAGGAGCGCGGCCACCCACAGGCGCGAGGTGGCGAGGCTCGCCTGCTCGGGCGAGAGGCGGTAGTCGCGGCACTCCTCGTCGGACATGCCGTCGGGCCAGGGGGCGCCGCCGAGCATGGTGAAGAGGCGCTCGCGGTCGTGGCTCCCCAGGAGGTTGAGGGCGGAGTAGAAGTTGTCGGGCGGGTAGTTCTCCTTGAGCTGCCGCAGCGCCGCTGCCACCTCGCCGGCGGGCGTCTCGTTGCGGAGGAACCCCAGCAGCGCCGAGCGCACGGGGTAGTTCATGGTCCCGTCGAGTTCCTTGCCCTGGAAGTAGTGGCGCAGCTTGCCGTAGGCGCTCTTGTTGGAGGCGTCCTCCCAGACCTCGCCTATGAGCACGCCGTCGGGCTTCTCCACGAGCAGGGCCCGCTTGATCTCCTCGATGAAGGCGTCCGTGAGCTCGTCGGCCACGTCCAGGCGCCAACCGCGCGCGCCCGAGCGCAGCCAGTGGCGGACCACGCCGTTGCGCCCGCACACGAGCTCGTGGAAGGCCGCGCTGTCCGAGCGGATGCTCGGAAGGTTCTGGTCACCCCACCAGCCGGCGTAGCTGCCGTCGTCGTTGAAGGTGAACCAGTCGAAGTAGGGTGACTGCTCGCCCTGCCACGCGCCCGGCTCGCCGTAGGTGCCAAAGCGGTTGAAGTAGCGGGAGTCCGCACCGCAGTGGTTGAACACGCCGTCCAGGATGACGGAGATGCCGCGCTCGGCCGCGTCCACGCAGAGCCGCCGGAAGCTCTCCTCGTCCCCCAGCATGGGGTCGATTCTCTGGTAGTCGGCGGTGTCGTAGCGGTGGCAGCTCGCCGCCTCAAAGACGGGGTTGAGGTAGATGACGGTCACGCCCAGGTTCTCGAGGTACTCGAGCTTCTCGCGAATCCCCTCGAGCGTGCCCCCGTAGAAGTCCCAGGTCTCGATGCCGCCCTCGGGCGTGCGCCGGTAGACGGAGGGGGCGTCCCAGTCCTCGACCACGCTGCGCCCCGGGCCCCCGCGCCGCTTGATCGCCAAGGAGTCCTCCGCGCGCTCGCGCCAGTCCTCGCCCCGCGCAAAGCGGTCCGGGAAGATCTGGTAGACGATGCCCTCGCGGTACCACGCGGGCTGGTTCTCACGCGGGCGGTAGACCGTGATCTGAAACGAGGGAGGGTCGCCGTAGGCGAAGGCACCCTCCCCCGTGGTCCAGCCGTTGCCCTTGGCGCCGTAGCGCCACACCGAGCCGTCCTGGGCCTCGATGTCAAAGCTGTACCACACAACGCCGGTCTCGCGCGGGCGGTAGTCAACCGAGAAGCGCAGGTAGCCGCCCATGTCGACCCCGCGCATCTCCAGGAGCTCCTCGCCGTGCTCGTCCGTCCAGACGTGCAGGTTGCAGAAGACGACCTCCTCGTCCCAGACGTTGATGCTCAGCGTGACGGCGCCGCCCAGCTGGACGGCGCCGAAGGGGTTCCTGAATTCCAGGTCGGACGTGACGTGACGAGCCCTCAAATGCTACCTGTCTCTCCGCTTGTTGTACCTGATGATCTCCGGGTGCAGATCATGGTAGATGTCCATGTAGTCGTTCGCGGCGCGGCGCCAGCTGAAGTCCGCGCCCATGGCCTGACGCATCAGGGTAGCCCATGTCTCGCGATCGGTCCAGAAGATCTCGCAGGCCCCGAGCAGGGTGTCGGCCATCTCATCGCCGTTCATGTTGGCAAACGAGAAGCCCGTGCCCTCGCCGGTGTACTTGTTGTAGGGCATGACGGAGTCGCGCAGGCCGCCGGTCTCGCGCACCACGGGCAGGGTGCCATAGCGCATGGCAATCATCTGCGAGAGGCCGCAGGGCTCGAACTCGGACGGCATGAGGAGCAGGTCGCCGCCGGCGTACATCCGGTGGGAGAGCGCGTTGTCAAAGGTGATGCGCGCGCACATCTGGCTGGGGTAGCGGGCGTCGAAGTAGCGGAAGGCCTCCTCGTGGCCCGCGTCGCCGGTGCCGAGAATGGCAACCTGGACCCCACGCCGCATGAGGTGGTCCATTGCGTAGCGCACGAGCCCCAGGCCCTTCTGGTCCGTGAGGCGCCCGATGAAGACAACGAGCGGGCGCGAGGGGTCCTGGTCAAGGCCCAGCTCCGCCTGGAGGGCCTGCTTGCACTCGGCCTTGCCGGAGAGGTCCGCGGGCCCGTAGTTGGCCGGGATCATGGCGTCGGTGGCCGGGTTCCAGATGCTCTGGTCGATTCCGTTGAGAATGCCGCGCAGGGACCCCTGACGACGGCGGAAGATGTCGTCGAGGCCCTCGCCGTAGAACGGCATCTGCAGCTCGTGGGCGTAGCTCGGGCTCACCGTGGTCAGGTAGTCCGTGTAGAGCAGGGCGCCCTTCATGAAGTTGATGGAGCTGGCGTCGCAGTAGAGCTGGTCGCGCGCTGCGGGGATGTGGGCCAGGCCCAGCACCTCCTCGAGCATCTTGTCGCTGAACTGCCCCTGGAACTTGACGTTGTGGATGGTGAAGACGGTCTTCACGTTGGCGCACTGCGGGACCCCCTGGTAGAACTCGCGCAAGAAGACGCAGCACAGCGCCGTCTGCCAGTCGTTGCAGTGCAGCACGTCGCACTCGAGCTCGGGGACCTTGGCCATGGCCTCGCAGATGGCCTTGGAGAAGAACGCGAAGCGCTCGCCGTCGTCGAAGTAGCCGTAGAGGTCGTCACGCTTGAAGTAGGACTCGTTGTCGATGAAGTAGAAGTCAAGCCCCTGCAGCGTGAGCTTCTCGATGCCGCAGTACTCGTGCCTCCAGGCGAGGGGGACGTAGAAGTCGGCAACGTGCTTCATCTGGTCGCGATACTCCTGCGGGATGCAGGCGTACTTGGGCAGGATCACGGAGACGCGGGCGCCCGCGTGCTTGAGGGCGCGGGGAAGCGAGCCGGCGACGTCCGCGAGGCCGCCCGTCTTGGCAAACGGCACGGCCTCAGAGGACGCGAAGAGCACCCTCAACTTCCTGCGCTTGGCATTGGTTGGCACGGTGACATCTCCTCGGTTAGTCGCGGGCCTTTTCCTTGATGAGCACGTCCTCGGGCGTGCCCCTCAGCTCGGTGCCGGCGGGCACCACGTTGCCGCGGTCCACGATGGCGTTCTCCACGCGGGCGCCGCTCTTGACCACGCAACCTTGCATGACGATGGAGTTGCGCACCGTGGCGCCGGCCTCCACGATGACGTTGCGGCCGAGGATGGAGTCGCTCACGCTGCCGTAGATGCGGTCGCCCGAGGAGGCGGCGGAGTTGCAGACGTGGCTGCCCACCTCGAACTTGGCGGGCGGCGTGTCGTGGGCCTTGGTGAGGACGGGCCGCTCGCTCGGGAAGAGCTCGCTCGCGATCTTGGGGTTGAGCAGGTCCATGTTGGCGCGGAAGTAGGTGCGCTTGTTAAAGACCGGGGCCACGTAGCCGTCGAAGTCGTAGGTGCGCACGTTGACGCGGCCGAAGTCTCCCGCCATGGCCTCGAAGAGGTCGAGGTAGTCCGTCGCCGCGTACCAGTCGAACATGTCGAGCAGCAGCTGGCGGTTGATGACGAAGCAGTCGAGGAACAT
>CAZCTE010000104.1:2250-5366 GCA_964501395.1 uncultured Atopobium sp. | reverse complement strand
GCATGGAGCCGATGGCAGGAGTCGAACGCTGCGTCTCCGGAAAACAAGACCGGTGCTCTGACGTTGAGCTACATCGGCGCGCAAGGAACGAGTATAGCGGTGTGAGATAATGTCGCAAGCATTCGGCAGGACGCGCACGAAAGGAACGAAAGAGGTATGACGGAGTTTCGCGAGGTCTCCTCGGCCGAGGAGTGGGACGAGCTCGTCTGCGCCCACGGCGGTCACCCGCTGCAGGCGTGGGGCTGGGGCGAGCTCAAGGAGCGCACCGGCTCGTGGCGCGCGCACCATGTGGTCGTCGAGCGCGACGGCGGCTTTCTCGCCGCCTGCCAGGTGCTCGTGCGCACGCTTCCGTGGCCCTTCCGCCATATCGCCTACGCCCCGCGCGGCCCCGTCACGGACGACCCCTCGCTTCTTCCCGAGGCGGCCGACGCCGTGGCCGCGTGGTGTCGCGACCACGCCCACGCCGTCTCCCTCAAGATCGACCCGGCGGTCACGGCCGACGAGGCCCGTCTGAGCGCCGCGTGGCGCCCCTCCGAGAAGATCCTGATCCCCAACACCGCGGTGCTCGACCTCACGCCCGACGAGGACCAGATCTTTGCCTCCCTGCACGCCAAGAAGGCGCGCCAGTACATCCGCAAGGCCGGGCGCTCCGGCGTGACCGTCCGGGCAGCCCGGCGCGAGGACCTCCCCGCGATCATGGCGATCTACCACGACACCGCCGAGGCCGACGGCTTCTTCATCCACACCGACGAGTTCTACGAGACGGCCTTCGACGCCTGCTCCGACGTCAACCAGGTCTTTGTCGCCGAGTGCGACGGGGCGGTGCAGGCCTTCCTCTGGAACGTGACCACGCGCGGCGGCACGGCCTTCGAGCTGTGGGGCGGCGTGACCGAGGAGGGCAAGCGCCTGCGGGCCAACTACCTGCTCAAGTGGGAGGCCATCCGCGCCGCCCGCGAGCGCGGGGCCCGCCTCTACGACCTCAACGGCCTGCTCAACGACGGCATCAGCAAGTTCAAGACGCTCTTCGTCTCAGAGCCCACCGAGTGGATGGGCACCTTCGACCGCCCGCTGAGCCCGCTCTACCACGTGTGGGACGGTGCGCTCAGGCTGTATCGGAAGCTGTTCAAGTAGCATGGCGTCCGCATCCGACGCCGGTCCTGCCGCTGGTGGCCCTGCGCGCGCCGCCGGCGCCCCCGGTCCCGCCCCAAGCTCCGCCGGCGCCGACGAGCACCTCGCCCTGCTCGCCGAGCGCGTGGCGCAGGTGCCCACCGACCCCGGGTGCTACCTCTGGAAGGACGCCCAGGGCACCGTGGTCTACGTGGGCAAGGCCAAGAACCTGCGCGCTCGCATGCGCCAGTACGTGACCCTGCAGGACGACCGCGAGAAGATCCCGCTCATGATGCAGGTGGTGCAGGACTTCGACTGCGTGGTGGTGGGCTCGGAGCACGAGGCCCTGGTCCTGGAGCGCAACCTCATCGCCCAGTACCACCCCTACTTCAACGTGGACTTCAAGGACGACAAGTCCTATCCCTACATCGCCATCACCGAGTCCGACGTCTTCCCCGCCATCAAGTACACGCGCGAGAAGCACCGCAGGGGCACGCGCTACTTTGGCCCCTACACCGACGCCAAGGCCGCGCGCGAGACCATCGACACGCTTCGCAAGGTCATACCCATCTGCTCGGCCACCTGCGCGGAGTGGAAGCGCGCCCGGCGCCTGCTCAAGAAGAGCCCCGAGCAGGCCTCCGTGGCCAACCTCATGCTCGCCGAGCGCTGCCGGCCCTGCTTCGACTACCACGTGGGCCGCGGCCCCGGCGTGTGCGCGGGCATGATCGACACCGTGGAGTACGCCCGCCACGTGCGCCAGGTGGAGAGCTTCCTGCAGGGCCACCGCTCCGAGGTGGTGGGGGAGCTCACCGACCAGATGCGCGCCGCCGCGGCCGACCTCGACTTCGAGCGGGCCGGGCGCCTCAAGGCCCGCCTCGACGGCATCTCCGCGCTCGACGACCGCCAGCAGGTGGTCTTCTCGTCGAGCGTGAGCCTGGACCTCGTGGGCGTCTACCGCGAGGAGACCATCAGCTGCGCCTGCGTCTTCGCGGTGCGCGAGGGCCGCACCGTGCGCTCCGTCGAGTTCGTGCTGGACAAGGGGCTCGACGTCCCCGAGGAGGAGCTCGTGGCGGGCTTCGTCAAGCGCTACTACGAGGAGACGGCCGACATCCCCGCCGAGGTGGACCTGCCCCTCGAGCTCTCAGACGCCGAGGTCGTGGAGGGCTGGCTCACCGAGAGGCGCGGGCACGTGGTCCACCTCCACCGGCCGCGGCGCGGCGAGAAGCGCCACCTCCTGGACCTGGCCGCCGAGAACGCGCGCCACGCGCTCATGCGCTACATGGTGCGCACGGGCTACGCGGACGAGCGCACCAACCAGGCGCTGCTCCAGCTCGAGAGCGCGCTGGCGCTCGACGCGCCGCCGATGCGCATCGAGTGCTTTGACATCTCCACGCTCCACGGTCACTTCACCGTGGCGTCGATGGTGGTCTTCACCAACGGGCGCCCCGACAAGTCCCAGTACCGGCGCTTCAAGATCCAGACCCCCCTCACCGAGGCCAACGACTTCGTCTCCATGTCAGAGGTGCTGGGCCGGCGCTACTCGCCCGAGCGCATGGCCGACGAGCGCTTTGGCGCGCGGCCGGACCTCATCGTGGTGGACGGCGGCAAGCCCCAGCTCACGGCCGCGATCGAGCAGCTCGAGGGCCTGGGGCTCGACATCCCCGTCTGCGGCCTCGCCAAGTCGGACGAGGAGATCTTCGTCCCCTGGGACGAGACCCCCGTGGTGCTGCCCTCGGGCTCGCCCTCGCTCTACCTCATCAAGCAGGTGCGCGACGAGTCCCACCGCTTTGCCATCACCTTCCACCGTGAGCTGCGCGACAAGGCGATGACCGTCTCGGTCCTGGACGACGTGCCGGGGGTGGGGCCCAAGCGCAAGAAGGCGCTCATGAAGCGTTTCGGGTCGCTCCGGCGCATGCGCGAGGCGAGCGAGGAGGAGCTGGCCCAGACGCCGGGCGTGCCCGCGGAGGTGGCCGCCGCCGTGTGGCAGGCGCTCCGGGCGTGGCGGGACG
>CAZCTE010000104.1:0-2150 GCA_964501395.1 uncultured Atopobium sp. | reverse complement strand
CCTGTTTACCAGCCCGTCACGCTCGTCGAGCACGAACGTCATGTGAAGGAAACGTGCCGAAAACATGGTATGAAGAGAATACCAGTGGAGCCCCAAAACGCCTTCGAACTACCGCCCGTGGGTCACATTGCTGCCGTTGGCCAGTTTGTCGGGAGGGGCTTGGAGAGGCGCTCGTACTGTTGACCCTAACGGGACGACCGCTGTCACGCGGCGGTCGCAGGAGGAGAAAAGGAAGAGGAAATGAAGAAGCTCATGAACAGCGCCGTGTCTCGTCGCACGTTCCTCGGCGGTACCGCCGCGGCATCCGCGCTCGCCCTCGCTGCCTGCAGCAGCGACGACAGCTCGGACGACTCCAGCAGCGACGACTCCGGCGAGGCCACCACTGGCGGCGGCACCATCACCGCGGGCTCCGCGTACTCTCCCTCCGAGTACAACCCCACGAAGACCTCCTCGGCCTTCTGCCTGGGCTCCAACTGGCACGTCCTCGAGGGCCTCTACGGCACCGACCCCCGCGACTACAGCACCTTCAACGAGCTCGCCACCGGTGACCCGGAGCAGGTCGACGAGACCCACTTCACCATCACCCTGCGCGACGGCGCCATGTTCTCCGACGGCACCGAGGTGACCGCCGACGACGTGGTCGAGGCCTTCACCCGCACCAAGGAGGACTCCACCTACAGCGCCTTCCTCACCCCGATCGACTCGCTCGAGGCCAGCGACGACTCCACGATCACCGTCACCACCGCCATCGAGAACTTCTCGCTCCTCAAGGAGCGTCTGGCGCTCGTCCGCGTCTTCCCGGCCGGCACCTCCGATGACGACCTCAGCGCCCAGCCCATCGGCTCCGGCCCCTGGATGTACGACACCATCACGGACACGAGCGTGGACCTCGTTCCCAACCCCAACTACAACGGCGACTACCCGGCCCAGGACGAGGCCCTGCACTATGACGTCCTCGTCGACTCCACCGCCCGCCTCACCGCCCAGCAGCAGGGCACCACGCTCGTCATGGAGTCCGTCGCCGCGGACGCCGTCGAGACCATCGAGGCCGCCGGCTGCCGCATCGACCAGGTCCAGGGCTTTGGCACCCGCTTCATCATGTTCAACACCACCAAGTCCCCGTGGGACGACAAGACCGCCCGCCAGGCCGTCATGTACGCCATCAACACGGACCAGATGATCTCGAACATCTTCAGCGGGCTGGCCACCGCGGCGTCCTCCTACCTCCCCGAGGACTTCCCCAACTACCAGGAGGCCTCCACGGTCTACACCTATGACACCGACAAGGCCGAGGAGCTGCTCGACGAGGCCGGCGTGACCCCGGGCGAGCTCAAGATCCGCTGCACCGACAACACCCAGGCCTCCGGCATGGCCACCCAGATCAAGCAGGACCTCGACGCCCTCGGCTTCACCTGCTCGATTGACGAGGAGACCTCCGCGGCCACCTACGCGGCCATCGACGGCGGCGAGGACGACTTCGACATCCTCATCGCCCCCGGCGACCCGTCCTGCTGGGGCGCCGACCCCGACCTGCTCCTCAACTGGTGGTACGGCGACAACGTCTGGCAGCAGACCCGCACCGGCTGGGGCGACTCCGACGAGTTCGCGCAGATCCAGTCCCTCATGGAGGAGGCCCTCGGCCAGAGCGACGACGAGCAGCAGGCCACCTGGAAGGAGGTCTACGACATCATCGCCGAGAACGCGGTCCTCTACCCGCTGGTCCACGTCCAGACGGTGACCGCGTGCTGGGATGACACCTCCGCCAGCCCCACCGGCGAGGCCATCGAGAACTTCGAGGGCATCGGCACCACGGGCATGTACTTCATCGGCGCAAACACGGTCAGCGCGTAGCCTCCGGCGACCTTTGCGCACGCTGCCGGCGGGCGGCGTGGCAGGAACGCTTGAAAGGGGGGCCCGGGCAGAGCGACGCTCGGGCCCCCTTCTTGGTAAGCGAGTCAGGCAGAGAGGGGAAAGGTCATGAACAACCTCCTACGTCTCATCGGCCGGCGCATCATTGCCCTGCCGATCATGTGCCTGGGCGTCACCTTGCTCGTGTTCTTCCTCATGTCCTTCACCGACGCCTCCATCCCGGCGCGCACCGTCCTCGGCGAGGGCGCGTCCGTCGAGGCGGTCGAGGCGTACATGGAGGA
>CAZCTE010000103.1:0-5392 GCA_964501395.1 uncultured Atopobium sp. | reverse complement strand
GGCAGGCCGGAACCCTTCCGCGCCCCTTCTAATACCCCGTCTTCACCAGCTCGTAGGCCGCGCCGAGCAGCTCGTCCCTTGCGCGCGGGTCCTCCGCCTCGGCATAGACCCTCACCACCGAGCTCGTGCGCGACGGACGGATGAGCATCCATGAGTCGTCGTCGAACTGCGCTCGGAGGCCATCGGCGTGGGACACGTCGACCGGGGTCTTTCCCGCCACGGTCCCCGGGTTGAGGCCGGGGAGCACGTTCCTGAACGCCTGGCTCGCCGCCGGGTCGAGGCGAACGTCGCGCCGCGCGTACGACATGGCCCCTATGGCCGCCTCGAGCTCCGCGGCCATCGTCGACATCGTCTTGCCCGACCGGCAGAGCATCTCCACGGCGAGCAGGCAGACGAGCAGCCCGTCGCGCTCTCGTATATGAGAGGGGATGCACACGCCGCCGTACTCGTCCACGCCCATGATCACGTCGGCCTCGAGCGTCTCGCGGTAGATGCGCGGGAACCCAACGGGCACGCGGGTGGTCTCGCAGCCCAGGCGAGCCGCCTCGCGCCCGATGCAGGCCGAGCAGGTGAGCGTGGTCACCACGCGGCCGTGGGCCCCATGGCCCATGACCAGGTTTCCAAGGAGCAGGGGAACGAGCACCCGCGCGGGCAGGAGCTCGCCCTTCTCGTTTATGACCGACGCCCTGTCCCCGTCGCCGTCGAGCAGGAGGCCCATGTCGGCCTCGTACGCCGCAACGGCCTGCTCGCAGGCGTCCGCCCAGGGTTCGCGCGGATCGGGGTGTATGCCGCCGAAGTCCTCGCGGGGCTCCGCATGCATCTCCATGACCTCGCAGCCGAGGCTCCTGAGAAGCCCGGCGAGGTGCGAGGTCGCCGCCCCGTGCATCGCGTCCACGACCAGACGCGGGGCACGGCTGGCGATGGAGCCGCCGTCCACGAGCGAGGCGAGGTCCGCGAGGTAGGGGCCCATGAGGTCGCACTCCTCGATCGCGCCCCGGGACTGCGGGGGCGCGGCGGAGACCGCCTGCTCCACGTCGTCGAGGAAGCCGCGGACGACAGGCCCGCCGTCGCGGCCGCGCACGAGGATGCCGCCGTACTCGCAGGAGAGCTCGCTCGCCGTCACGATCACGCAGCCGTAGGCGTCATCGTCCCGCGCGCAGGACCAGGCCACCGCAGGGGTGGGGCAGGGGACGTCGGAGACCTTCGCCACGAGGCCGTACGAGGCGATGACGCCTGCGGCGAGCTGCGCGAACGCACGCGCGTCGTGGCGGTTGTCGTAGCCGACGTAGATCGTGCCGCCCGGGGCGGCGTCCGCCCAGACGAGACCGAGGGCGTCCGCAAGCCGCGCCACGCCATCGGCGTCGAACCCGTCGTCGTAGCGGGCCTTCCAGCCGTCCGCGCCAAAGCGGATGATCTTTTCGGACCTTCTATCCAACGAAGCGCTCGCCCCTCTCGCCCAGCGCATCGAGGAACGCGCCCGCCTGGGCGGGGTCGTCGAGCGCCATGCGGGCGTTGGTCGCGGCCCAGGCCGCGGGCGTGCCCGTGTCGCAGCCCTCCGAGGGGTCAACCACCAGCGCGTACATCTCCTCCTCCGCCAGGAGCCGCTCCATGGCGTCGGTCAGCTGGATCTCGTTGCCCGCACCGGGGCCCTGGGTCGCAAGGAGCTCCATGATGCGGGGGGAGAGCAGGTAGCGGCCCACGATGAAGAGGTGGGACGGGGCGGTCTCGGGGCTGGGCTTCTCCACGAGGCCGGTCACCTTCCAGACCGCCCCCTCCTGCTCGCCCTCGGCGCTGGAGCCGGGCAGGCTGCCAACGCACTCGCCGGCGATGATGCCGTAGCGGCTCACCTGGTCCTCGGGGACCGGCGCCACGGCGATGACGGAGGCCCCGCCGTGGGCCTTGGACACCTCGGCCATGCGCACGCACATCTGCCTGCCGGGGACGAAGTAGTCGCCGAGGAGCACGAAGAAGGGCTCGTTGTCGATCTCGTCCGCGCCCTGCAGGACGGCGTGGCCGAGGCCGCGCGCCTCGTCCTGGTACACGAACGAGACGGGCAGCGTGGAGGCCGCGTGGACCCGGGCCGCCTCGTCCTTCTTGCCGCGCTCGCGGAGCGTGGTCTCAAAGGCGTGGTTGACGGAGAAATAGGACTCTATCTGAGGCTTCTCGCGAGAGTTGATAATGACGACGCCGTCGACGCCGTCGGGCTCGAGGGCCTCCTCGACCACGTACTGGATGACGGGCTTGTCGAGAACGGGGAGCAGCTCCTTGGGCGTGCACTTGGTCGCGGGGAGAAAGCGCGTGCCAAGCCCGGCGGCGGGTATGAGAGCCTTCATGAACATCCCTTCGGGTAGGTTTTAGGATGCCGCCGGGCCGGCCCGGCGGCACACACAACATACCCCATTGCGTTAGGGACAATTCCAAGCAAGCTGCCAGCGCGGGGAGAAACGCGCCCTGCGCGACGGGAGCGCGCCGCCGGGCACACGCACCCATACCGCGTTCACATAGCTTGCCCGACGTCAGGCGCGCCTAATCGGGAACGACGATCCCCTGTCGCTCGAGGTAGTCGATGAGCCGCCCCATGGTGTCCTCGGACAGGACGTGCTCCATGAGGCAGGCCTCGTCGTCCGCCCTCTGGGGGTCGACGCCCAGGTCCTTCTCGAGGAAGAGGCGCAGGGCCTGGTGGGAGCGCCAGACGAGGGCGGCGTACCGCGCGCCCCTCTCGGTGAGGACCACGCGGCCGTAGCGGCTGTGCTCCACCATGCCCGTCTCCTTGAGCATGGAGAGCGCCTTGTTCACGCTGGCCTTGGAGACCCCGAGCCGATCGGCCACGTCGACGGAGCGCACGGTGCCGTCCCCGGCCTCGTCCTCGTTGGCCAGGCGGTAGATTGCCTCGAGGTAGTCCTCGCCCGCCCTCGTGAGCGCATGGTCCTCCTGCACGCCCGTGTTGATCATGCGTTCCTCCTCCTCGCAGCTTCCTAAAGGGCATCCCCCTCGTCGGGGACCGTCGTGCGTCTGACGCGGGCGCCGAGGGAGGTGAGCTTCTCGACGAAGCCCTCGTAGCCGCGGTCGATGTGGTGGATGTCGGAGACCGTCGTGGTCCCGTCCGCGACGAGGCCGGCCATCACGAGCGCCGCGCCCCCGCGCAGGTCGGGCGACTTGACCTGCGCCCCGGAGAAGCCCTTCACCCCGTGGACGATGGCGTGGTGCCCCTCGATGTCGATGTTCGCGCCCATGCGGGAAAGCTCGCTCGCGAGCATGAAGCGGTTCTCGAAGACGTTCTCGGTGATGATGCAGCTGCCCTGGGCGAGCGCGAGCAGGACCATGGTCTGGGCCTGCATGTCCGTGGGGAAGCCCGGGAAGGGCAGCGTCTGGATGTCGGTGGGGCGCAGGGGGGCGTCGCGCCAGGCGGTGCAGGACCGGGTCCCGCGCTCGACGGAGATGCCCATCTGCTCGAACTTCCTCAGGACGATCCCCAGGTGCGCGGGCGAGAAGCCCGTCACGGTCACGGGCTCGCCCACGAGCCCGCCGATGGCGAGGAAGGTCCCCGCCTCGATGCGGTCCCCCACCACCTCGTGCGTGACGGGGTGGACCTCGGAGACGCCCTGGATCTCGATGACGGGGGTCCCGGCGCCGGAAATCTGCGCGCCCATCTCGTTGAGCATGTTCGCGAGGTCCACGATCTCGGGCTCGCGCGCCGCGTTGTCGATGACGGTGGTCCCCTTGGCAAAGACGGAGGCCATCATGAGGTTCTCGGTGGCGCCCACGCTCGCAAAGGAGAGCGTCACGGTGTCGCCGGAGAGGCCGTGCGGCGCCGTGGCGTAGATGTTGCCGTGGTTGACCTCGAACTCCACCCCCAGGGCCTCGAGCCCGAGGATGTGCATGTCGATCTTGCGGGCCCCGATGTTGCAGCCGCCCGGCATGGGCATGACGGCCCGCCCGAAGCGGGAGAGCAGGGGGCCGAGCACGGCCGTGGAGGCGCGCATCTGCGCGACGAGGTGGTACGGGGTCTCCCAGGAGTCCACGGATGAGGTGTCGATCCTGAGCTCGTGCTCGTTCACGACCTCGATGCTGGCGCCGATGTTCTTGAGCACCTTGCCCATCACGTGGACGTCCGCGATGTTGGGGACGTTGGTGAGCGTGGTCACGCCAGGCGCCATGATGGTGGCGGCCATGAGCTTGAGCGCGGAGTTCTTGGCGCCCTCCACGCGTACCTCACCGGAAACGGGGCGCCCGCCCTCGATCTGAATTACCTCCATGCGGCCTCCGTGCTAGCGGGACTCCGCAGGAGAGCCCCCCGAAACTTGCTTGAGGAGTAGGTTACACCACCTAACCTTCTTCTCGAAGTACGCACGGCGGTGACTCCCCTCCTCGATGCGGCCAAGCTCCTCGAGGGCCTGTTCGCGCGTCTCCCGCACCACGTCGGGGTCGATGTCGTTCGCGAGGCGGGCGTGGTCGGCGATGATGATCACCTCGTCGTTGTCGATCTCGGCGTAGCCGCCCGAGACGATGACGTCGTACTCGCCCCCGCCGTCCTCGGGACGGCGGCGTATGCGCACGACGCCGTCGCCGAGCGCGACGATCTCGGACGCGTGGCCGGGCCACACGCCGAGCTCGCCCGCGTAGGTCACGAGGACGAGGCTGGCGACGGGGCCCTCGTAGAGGGCCTTGTCGGGCCTGACGAACTGACAGTTGAGCTCTGCCATGGCGTCCTACTCCTCGGACTCCGCGGCGGCCATCTCGGCCGCGCGACGGCGGACGTCCTCGATGTTGCTGGCGTAGCGGAAGGCCTGCTCGGGAATGTCGTCGCACTTGCCGTCGACGATCTCGGCGAACGAGCGCACGGTGTCATCCACGGTCACGTACGCGCCGGGGTTGCCCGTGAACTTCTCGGCCACGTGGAAGGACTGGGAGAGGAACTGCTGGATCTTGCGGGCGCGCGCCACAATGTTCTGCTGCTCCTCGGAGAGCTCGTCCATGCCGAGGATGGCGATGATGTCCTGGAGGTCGGAGTACTCCTGGAGCGTCTCCTGGACGGCCACGGCCACGCGGTAGTGCTCCTCGCCCACGATGGAGGGGTCGAGCGCGGAGCTCGAGCTTGCCAGCGGGTCCACGGCAGGGTAGATGCCGAGCTCCGTGATGGAGCGCGAGAGGACCGTGGTCGCGTCGAGGTGGGTGAACGTGGTCGCGGGCGCGGGGTCCGTGAGGTCGTCCGCCGGCACGTAGACGGCCTGGACGGAGGTGATGGAGCCCTCCTTGGTGGAGGTGATGCGCTCCTGCAGCTCGCCCATCTCGGTGGCCAGCGTGGGCTGGTAGCCCACGGCCGAGGGCATGCGGCCAAGCAGGGCCGAGACCTCGGAGCCCGCCTGGGAGAAGCGGAAGATGTTGTCGATGA
>CAZCTE010000102.1:0-5410 GCA_964501395.1 uncultured Atopobium sp. | reverse complement strand
CCAGGTCGCCCAGCGCCCCGCGGGGCAGGCGGGCATGCCGCGCGAGCGTCACGTGCGGCAGGAAGTCCTTCTCGTCATAGCTGAGGCCGTGCGCCGAAAGCGCCTCACGCACCCGCCCCGCGAGAAGGTCGAGCCCCTCGCTGCGCCGGATGCCCAGCCAGAGCGTGGTGGCTCGGCCGCGGCCGAAGGTCCCCAGGCCCGTGGGCTCAAGCTCAACCGGGCCTAGGCCGGCGCAGGCCTCGTCGAGCGCGGCCATCGCCCGCCGCACCTCAGCCTCGCCCACCTCGCCGAGAAACGCCAGCGTGAGGTGGTGGTTCCCCTCCGGCACAAAACGGCCCTCGCAGACCTCCGCGAGCACGCGGGCGAGCCCCGCCACGTCGACCGCAAAGGCCTCGGGTAGCTCCACCGCAACAAACGTCCTCATGCCGTCCTCCAGCCCATGTGATTCAGACCAAGTATCTCACCCATCGGCATGCGCGCACCAAAATAGGCCGCCCCAAATCCGAGGCGGCCAGGTGCGACATGCCGGTCAGAGGCGGCCCGTTGCGACATGCCGGCCAGAGACGGCCAGATGCGACGTACCTCCCAGCCCGCCACTACGTAAGATCGGGCCAGAAATCCTTGTTGGCCTCAATCATGTCGTCGAGGATCTCCTTGGCAACCCTCATCGACGGAACGGTCTTGTTAAGCGTGAACGCCTGGAGCACCTTCTCGTAGGAGCCCTCGATAGCGCCCTGCACGAGCAGCTTCTCGGAGTTGAGCTGCTGCATCATAAGGCCCTGCTGGAACAGCGGAATCGGGTCCTGCGCAATGACCTCGGGGCCCTTCTTGCCCACGTAGGCCGGCACCTCGACCATGGCATCGTAGGGCATGTTGGGGATGGCGCCGCGGTTCTCGGTGATAACGAGGAAGCGAGCCTTGGTGTCGTTCTTGAGCGCAATGGCCAGATCGGCAATCCAGTCACCGTGGCTGCCCGCATAGAAGACGGACTCGTCAATCTCGCCGGTGGCCTCGTAGCGGTCTATGCCGTCGAAGAGGTTCTTCTCGCGCGTCTCCTCGACCTCGTTGGCACGGGTGCGCTCGGGGTCGGAGTGCTCGACGAACTCCTTTTGCTGCAGGTAATAGTTGAGGTAGGTGTTGGGGAGGTACTCGGGGAAGAGCTCCATAATCTCGTAGACGCCCTTCCAGACGTAGTACCAGCTGCCCTTGGTGTGTCGGTTCTGCTCGGGGTTGTCATCCCCCTCGCTCTCGCTGGACCGTGCGGACTTGAAGAGCGCGCCCTTGTCCTTGAGGTAGGCCGCCGGCAGCAGGATCTCGTGCTCATGGATGTAGTCGCGCAGCCTGGGGAGGGCCTCATCCCCGTTGACCTCGATGGAGGTAAACCAGCCAAAGTGGTTGAGGCCAAAGTAGTCGTAAACGATGTCCTTCTTGTCGCACTCGAGCGCAGCGGCCACCACGTCGATTATCGCGATGGGCATGTCGCAGATGTTGATGATGCGGGCCTTGGGACGCAGCACGCGACAGGCCTCGGAGACGATGGCAGCTGGGTTTGAGTAGTTGAGGATCCAGTAGTCGCTCTTGGCGTACTTCTCAACCTCGTCGATAAGCTCGACCATGGGGAAGATGGTTCGCATGCCGTACGCCAGGCCGCCGCAGCCGCAGGTCTCCTGACCCACGCAGCCGTGGCGTAGCGGAATCTTCTCGTCCTGCTCGCGCATCGCGTAGCCGCCCACGCGCATCTGCGCGAAGACGAACGACACGTCGGTGAAGGCCTCCCTGGTGTCGGTGGTCACCGTAAGCCTGATGTCCTTAAGGCCCAGATCCTCGTGAAGGATCCAGTCGACGAGCACGCCCACCTTGCGCTGACGCTCGGCGTTTATGTCGTAGAGGCGAATCTCGTCCACCTCGAGCTCGGCGGCGCGCAGGGCAATCGACTTGACGATGCCCGGGGTGAACGTGGAGCCGCCACCCGCCAGAGTGATGATCATGCCTGACGCTCCTTTCCGCAGAGGCCGGCGACGGGGGCGCGTCCCCTCGCGCCTGGCGAGAAGGACCCCGCCACCGGACCGCCTTGACAACGATGACGTGCTAGAGCTTCTCGAGCGCGCCCTCCACCTTGTCGCGCATCGCGGCGACCTGCATGCCGTAGATGATCTGGATGTCGGTGCCGTTGCGGTTGATGCCGCTGTTGGGCACGTGGTTGATGAGGTCCTCGTTGATGAGGGAGTCGTCCTTGACCACGACGCGCAGGCGGGTGAAGCAGTTCTCGAGCGCGTCGATGTTGCCCTTGCCGCCCAGGCCCTCGATAAGGTCGAGGGTGGCCTGGTCGACGCCCTCGACGGACAGCGCGGCCGGCGCGGCAACGGCGGCGGCTGCGGAGCCGTCGACGATGGCCTCAACGGCAGGCGCGTCATTGGCCTCTTCCTCACGACCAGGCGTGTGCATGTTGAACTTCTTGATGAGGAAGCGGAAGAGGAGGAAGTAGACCGCCGCGTCGATAAGACCGAGCACGAACATCATCGGCCAGTTTGTCTTCTCCACGCCCAGCACGAGGTTGGAGACGAGAATGCTGATGATGCCGCCCGATGTGGACGCCGGAATGGAGAGGACCTTCAGCAGGACGAGGAACACGCCCGAAAGGACCGAGTGAATCAGGAACAGGCCGGGCGCCGCAAAGACGAACAGGAAGTCCATCGGCTCGGTGATGCAGGAGAGAACGGCGGTGATGATGAGCGGGATGATGGCCGCCTTGGTCTTCTCGCGATTCTTGGGGTAGGCGGTCACAATGAACGCCAGGCCGATGCCGATGTAGGGGAACAGGTTATTGAACGTGTAGCTGTTGAAGTAGGTGCTGTCGGAGAAGGACACTCCCTCCATGGCCATCTCGGCCACGCGAATCGGGTAGGCGCCAGCCACGACGGTGTCGCCGAGCACGAGCGTGCCGCCCACGTCGGAGAACTGGAACGGCGTGTAGATGAGGTGGTGCAGGCCGGTGGGGACGAGCAGCTTGTTGAGCATGCCGTAGAAGAACAGACCGATGTTGCCGGACTCCTGGATTATGGTGGCGAGCGCGGAGATGGCACTCTGAACCGGGGGCCACACGTAGCAGAACCCCCAGCCGAGCACCCAGGAGACCAGAATCATGATGAGGAACGGGAAGCGCACGCCCGAGAGCATGGACAGCGCAATCGGGAATTGCTTGTTCTGGAAGCGGTTGAAGACGAAACCGGTGATGCAACCGAGGATGATGCCGCCGAAGACGCCGGTGTCGAGCACCTGGATGCCCATGACCGTGGTCTGGCCGGTGCCGGTGAGGCCGAGCACACTCTCGCTGGCGTCAACGAGCTGTCCGTTGGCCGAGAGCGTAAGATTGTTGGCCTCGAGGAACAGGAAGTAGGCCATGAGGGCTATCAGCGCGGCGTGACCTTTGTTCTTCTTGGCCATGGCGCCCGCGATGCCCACGCAGAAGATGATTGAGAGGTTGTTGACGAGGAACATCAACGAGTTGTAGATGATGCTGCCGATGAGCTGGAATGGGTAGCTCTGGAGAATGGGCAGCGCGGCCGTGACGGTGGAGTTGGTGAGCAGGATGCCCACGATTAGCAGGATGCCCGCAACCGAGAGGTACATCAGCGGCTGAACGACGGACTTCGCGAACACCTCCAGCGCACTCTTGACCCGTGACTGCTTCGTGCTCATGCGTGCTCCTTTCCCTTTGTGCGACGACGTCGGCCGTCGCGACTTGCTGCTAAGCTCCGGTGCCTGCTAGCTACCGACCTGCTGCGGCCCCGTGTCCCGCGGCGCCAACCAGCATGGCCAGGTGGTAGACGAGGTAGCTCTTCTCGGCATCCGTGACCTGCCTGTGATATGACTCCTCGACGTAGGCGGCGATGCGGTCCGCGCAGGCAAAGGCCTCTGGGTGGTCCGTGCGCTCGAGAAGGGCCGGCAGGGTCGAGTCGTCCTGGCTGTCCTGGTCATCGAGGACGCGCTGCGCGAAGAAGCGGAGATGGCGCAGGAAGCGCTCGTAGACGAACGATTCTGGGCCTGCGAGGCCGCCGAACTCCCCTCCCACAATGGCAAGGATGTCGCGGACCATCTCCATCGAGCGAATCAGGCGGTCTGGGCGCTGGCTCATCGTCGCGTTGACGATGTGCAGCGTGATGAAGCCCACCTCCTCCTCGCTCACCCAGAAGCCAAGGTGGTCGTGGATGATCTCGGCGGCGCGGCGCGCAAGCATGAACTCCCTGCGATAGATGTGCCTAATCTCAAAGAGCATGGGGTTATCGAGCGCGACGCCGCGCCTCTCACGCTCGAGGGCCAGGCTGATGTGGTCGGCAAGGGCGATGAGCATGCCGTCGGCGTCGATGGCAAGGCCCGGCTCGTCGCGCAACATGCCCACGATGTCCTCGGCGATGACGATGTAGTCGGGGTCGATCGACGTTATGAGATGCTCGAGGCGCCCGAGGCTGTACTCGCTCTGCAGTGAGAAGACCTTCTCCACACGCCCCGACTCCACGGCATCGCCGGCACGGAGGCCAAAGCACAGGCCGCGGCCAATCACCACGACCTCGCGTCCGTCGTCGTCAGCGAGGGCCACGTTATTGTTGTAGATGCGCTTGATCTGCATGATGTGTCCGTCTTGTCCGATGGGGATGTATGAGACGGGCGATCACGAAAGCCAGAGGAGGCCCTCGCCAGCCGAAACGGGACCGCTCGCGCGCTCGCGCACAGAGGCCCCGCCAGCGCGCTCGCAGACCACGACAAAGGTGGTGGCGTCAAAGCCGGCGGAGGCGACCTCGTCGAGGTCCACGCTCACGAGCCGCTGACCCGCGCTCACGCGGTCACCCTGCGCCACGTGCGCCGTAAAGCCCGCGCCGTCCAGCTTGACGGTGTCGATGCCGATGTGGACCATCACCTGCGTTGAGCCGTCGTCAGCCGCGATGGCGAGCGCGTGCGCCGTGGGAAAGATGGCGCCGACGGTGCCAGAGACGGGCGCCACGATCTCGCCGGAGGTGGGAACAATGGCCACACCGTCACCCATGGCGCGGCTCGAGAACGCCGGGTCCGAGGTGGACTCAAGGGCAACAACCCGCCCCGTCACGGGGGCGAGAACGGTAAGCTCACCGGCCTCCGCCTTTGAATCGCCTAGGTTGGCACGCTTGGACAAAAAACGCGAGAACAGACCCATAACCGTATCCCTCCACAAAAAGAGACCCAACCAAGACTCCGGGACGCCCATGCGCCTCTACGAAGACTTTGGTTAGGCCTGCGTGTCCAAGGGATACGCGGTAACCTTCCGCATTTCTTCACGCGGGAGATTCTATGGACAGGAAGTTATACGCGACAACGGATGTCGCCGCGAACGGTCGGCCTTGCGTCGTGAATGGTAGGTACGTGGCGTCGGCCCCGC
>CAZCTE010000101.1:0-5469 GCA_964501395.1 uncultured Atopobium sp. | reverse complement strand
CGGCATGGGAATCCTCATCGGCCTCGAGCACGTGAGCCACGAGTGGCCCGGCAAGCGCGTGCTCGAGGACCAGACCATGGGCATCAACGAGGGCGAGCGCATCGGCGTCGTGGGGCGCAACGGGGACGGCAAGTCCACGCTGCTCCAGATCGTGGCCCACGCCCTCGAGCCGGACGCGGGCTCCGTCACCTGGCGACGCAACCTCTCCGTGGGCTACCTCGGCCAGGCCGACGCCCTTCTCGACGCCGACCCCGTGCGCCGCGCGATCTTCGGCGACGTGCCGGACTACACCTGGGCCTCGGACGCCCGCATCCGCAAGATCCTGGACGAACTCGTGGGGGACCTCGACCTCGACGGCCTTGTCGGCGAGCTCTCCGGCGGGCAGCGCCGCCGCGTGGACCTCTGCCGCGTCCTCTGCAGCACCTGGGACGTGCTCCTCATGGACGAGCCCACCAACCACCTGGACCTCGCCGCCATCGAGTGGCTGGCGAGCCACCTGCGCAGCCGCTGGCCGGCGGGGGAGGGCGCGCTCCTCATGGTCACGCACGACCGCTGGTTCCTGGACGAGGTGTGCGAGCAGATGTGGGAGGTCCACGACCGCCGCATCGAGCCCTTCGAGGGCGGCTACTCCGCCTACATCCAGCAGCGCGTTGAGCGCGACCGTCAGACGGCCGTGATGGAGGAGCGCCGCCAGAACACCCTGCGCAAGGAGCTCAACTGGCTCGCGCACGGGGCCAAGGCGCGCACGAGCAAGCCGCGCTTTCGCGTGGAGGCCGCCCGCGCGCTCATAGCCAACGACCCGCCGCTGAGAAACCCGCTCGAGCTCAAGCGCCTGGCCGTGAGCCGCCTGGGCAAGCAGGTCATAGAGATGAAAGACGTGAGCTTCTCCTACCCGGGCGGGCCCGCCGTGATCGATGACGTCACGTGGATCGTGGGCCCCGGGGACCGCTACGGCATCCTCGGCGCCAACGGGGCGGGCAAGTCCACCTTGCTTGCCCTCATGACGGGCGCGCTGGAGCCCACGGCGGGCACCGTCAAGATTGGCGCGTCCGTGAGGTTTGGCTTCATGAGCCAGCACCTCGACGCGCTTGCCGAGAAGGACGGCTGGCGCGTGCGGGAGGTGCTCGACCGCTACAAGCGAAGCTACCTCGTGGACGGCAAGATGCAGAGCCCCACCCAGCTCCTTGAGCGCCTGGGCTTTGACCAGCGCGAGCTGCAGAGCTTCGTGCGCGACCTCTCCGGCGGCCAGCGCAGGAGGCTGGCCCTGCTCTGCGTGATCCTGGAGGAGCCCAACGTGCTCGTGCTGGACGAGCCGGGCAACGACCTGGACACGGACATGCTCACCATGATGGAGGACCTGCTCGACGGCTGGCCCGGGACGCTGCTCGTGGTAAGCCACGACCGCCACCTCATGGAGCGCGTGACCGACGACCAGTTTGCGCTCATTGACGGGCGCGTGCGCCACGTGCCCGGCGGCGTGGACGAGTATCTGCGGCTGCTGGAGGAGCGGGGACGTGAGGCAGCTGCTCCAAGCGCGTCCGCCGCCCCCACGTCCGACGCAACCTCCGCCGAACGCGACGGCCAGCCGTCGAGCCAGCCCAACGCCCTGACCAACCAGGAGCGCCGCGAGCTCAAGAAGCGCTTTGACGCCGTTGCCCGCCGCCTCGAGAAGACCGCCGACGACCCCGACCGCCTGCGCGCCGAGATGTCCGCCGTTGACCCGAGCGACTACGCCGCGCTCATGGCGGCCCAGGAGGCGCTCGACGCCTGCCTTGCCGAGCGCGAGGCCCTCGAGGACGAGTGGCTGGAGCTCGCGGACCGTCTGGGCTTGGGGTAGGGGCCGACGGCAGCGTCGCGCCGCCCTCACACCTCCCACGCGAACAGCGTCATGTCCACGCGGCCGTCCGCGGTGAAGCCCACGCCCTCAGCCTCGAGCATGCGGCGCTGCTCGCCCGGCCCGCCAAAGGCGAAGCCCGGCGCGAGCGAGCCGTCCGCAAAGACCACCCGGTGACAGGGCACGCCGCCTGCGACGCCCGGGCTCGCGTGCATGGCAAAGCCCACCTGCCTCGCGCACCTGGGGGCGTCCATGAGGCGCGCCACCTGGCCGTAGCTGGCGACCCTGCCCTCCGGAATCTGACGCACCACGTCGTAGGCCCGCTCGAAGAAACCCTGCCCCGTCACGTGCGCCTCCATCCGCTCCGCTGCGGGTGCTTCCATCCGCTCCGTCACGTGCTCAGCCATGCGACCCCCAATCGCGTATGCTTAGCGTCGTCATCTTTGACGCCGTGACCGTCTCACCCGTCATCGACCAACACATCATCGCAGACACCCACCGAGGAGGACCACATGGAGCTCAAGAAGGACCAGGCAGCCCTGCTCGTCATAGACGCCATCGAGGCCGTGGGCGAGGACGCGGTCTACGACCCGGACTCCGCCACCGCCGCCTACCGCGCGGCCGTCGCGCGGACCGTGGCGGCCTGCCACGCCGCTGGCGTGCCGGTGATCTTCTGCAACGACGCGCACGTCCGCGGCCTGGACCGCGAACTCGAGCTCTGGGGCGAGCACGGCGTCGCCGGCGAGACGCGCGTCTTCCCGGAGATCGAGCAGGCGCCCGGCGACATCACCGTCCCCAAGCGCCGCTACTCGGGCTTCTTCCAGACCGACCTCGACCTCACCCTGCGCGAGCTGGGCGTCAGCACCGTGATAGCCGTGGGTGCGGACACCAACATCTGCGTGCTGCACACCCTCGCGGACGCCTACTTCAACGGCTACGCCTCCGTGGTGGTGACCGACGCCACGATGACCTTCCTCTGCGGCACCCAGGAGGGCGCGCTCGAGCACTGCGAGAAGTGCTTTGGGTCGCAGCTCTGCACGGTCGCCGAGCTGGAGGCCGCGCTGGCCTAGCGCAGCGCGGGAGCGGCGTCGAGGGCAACGCCGAGCGCGGCGCCTCCGGCAGCCGCACTGGCGTGGCCTCACGCCCCCCAGCGAGCCCGCACGGCCGAGAGAAACGCCTCAGCGGCCGGCGAGAAGGCCTGGTAGCGCTTCCATGCCACGAAGACGTCGGAAGGTATCGCCGGCTCCAGCGGGCGGAACGCAAGGCCCGAGCCCTCGCTCGTGTCCACGATGCCCTCGAGGCTCACTACCACCCCAACGCCGCGACGCGCGAGCAGGGCGGCGTTGTACAGGAGGTTGTACGTGGCAACCACGTCCAGGTCTGCGAGGTCGCGGCGAAACCACGCGCCCATCTCCTGGCCGGCCTGCTCGGAGAGGATGAGCGAGCGCCCGGCGAGGTCTGCAGGCCCCACGGCGGGAAGCGCCGCCAGGGGGTCGTCCTCGCGCACGAAGACGCCCCAGCGGTCGCTTGCGGGAAGCTTCAGGAACTCGTAACGCGAGAGGTCGGGGTTGCCCACGAACACGCCGAAGTCCACGCGCCCCGTGTCCAGCCGCTCGCCCACCGCCTCCGCGTTGCCGCTGAAGAGCGAGAGGCGCACGAGCGGGTAGGCGTCCACCAGGTCCGCCATGACGTCGGCGAGAAGCCCCATGGCCGGCGTCTCCCCGCCGCCGACACGCACCTCGCCGGCGAGGATGTCCGCCGAGAGCCGGAACTCGTCCTCGGTGCGGCCCACGAGGTCCACGATCTCCTCGGCCCGCCTGCGCAGGCGCATGCCGGGCTCCGTGAGCGTGATGCGTCGGCTCCCGCGCTCGAAGAGCCGGCAGCCCAGCTCGCGCTCGAGCTCCTGCATCTGACGGGAGAGCGACGGCTGGGAGACGTGCAGCGCCGCCGCGGCGCCCGAGATGGTGCCCTCGCGGGCCACCATGAGGAAGTACCTGAGGTGCCTGAGCTCCACGACCTTCTCCCTACCATGCGATTGCGATAAAGGCATGCGATTACCGCATGAACAAGCATGCGCTATAGGCATTGTACATGTTGACGCCGCGTCGCTAAACTTTCTGGTGGAAAGTTGGGACACGTGGAGACCAAGCGGATGCCGCGCGGAAGTCGAGCGAGCGACACGCGGACGTCACGGACGACCGGAGGGCACATGAGCGAGCGCACGCTAATCGAAAACGCAACCTTCGACGAGGAGCGCGCCCTCTACGGGCTGCGCGGCGCCACCGTGAGAAACTGCCGCTTCGACGGCCCGGCGGACGGCGAGAGCGCCTTCAAGGAGTGCGCCGACGTGACCGTGGAGGGCGCCTACCTGAACCTGCGCTACCCCTTCTGGCACGACCACGGCCTCGTCATTCGTGACACGGAGATGACCGAGCTCTGCCGCGCCGCGCTCTGGTACTCCGATAACGTGACCATCGAGGACAGCCGGCTCCACGGGATCAAGGCCCTGCGGGAGTGCGCGGACGTGCGCTTGAGCGGCTGCGACATCGACTCCCCGGAGTTCGGCTGGTCCACCCGAGACATCACGATGGAGCGCTCCACGGCCACAAGCGAGTACTTCATGCTGCGCGCCACGGACCTGAGGCTGCGCGACGTGCGCTTCCAGGGCAAGTACTCCTTCCAGTACATAGAGGACGCGGTGCTGGAGCACTGCGAGCTGGACACCAAGGACGCCTTCTGGCACGCCCGCAACGTTGTCATCCGCGACTCGCTCGTGCGCGGCGAGTACCTGGGCTGGTACAGCGAGAACGTCACCTTTGAGAACTGCCTCATCCAGGGGACGCAGCCCCTGTGCTACTGCGAGGGCCTACGCCTGGTGAACTGCCGGATGGTGGACTGCGACCTCGCCTTCGAGCGCAGCCACGTCCAGGCGAGCGTGACCACGCCCGTGGACAGCGTGAAGAACCCGCTTGCCGGGAGCCGCATCACGCTGCCCGCCGTGGGCGAGGTCATCCGCGACATCGAGGGCGCCACGGGCGTCGTGGAAGTTCTGGGCGAGAAGGGCGGACGTGTCGGGGCGGGCGCCTGCGTGCGGGCCTGTGCGTAGGCGCTTCTTTGCAGGGGCGGCCGCGCTTGGGCTTGCGCTTCTTGTCACGTTGGCGGCAGCCGGATGCGCGCTGCTTGGGAGCGAGAACGGCGACGGGACGCAGACCGTCAGCAGGGAGGCAGATATGCGCATGACCGTTACCGCAAATGGGGTGGACTTCTCGGCCACCCTCGAGGACAACGAGGCAACCGCCGCCCTCGTTGAGCTGCTGGGGGAGGGGCCGCTGACGGTGACCCTCTCCGACTACGGCGGCTTCGAGAAGGTCGGACCGCTGGGCACCGCGCTGCCCACATCCGACGAGCGAATCACCACGAGCCCCGGCGACATCGTCCTCTACCTGGGGAACCAGATCGTGGCCTTCTATGGCTCGAACACCTGGAGTTACACGCCCCTCGCGCACGTGGATGACCTCGAGGGCTGGGAGGCCGCCCTCGGCACGGGCAACGTCCAGCTCACGCTCTCCCTGGCTGGTTAGTCGCGGCAGGGGAGCGCCGAAACGCCGGGCAAGCTTGCGCGCTCGGGGAGGCGT
>CAZCTE010000100.1:3792-5479 GCA_964501395.1 uncultured Atopobium sp. | reverse complement strand
GACCAGCCGTGTCCCACGAGGATGGAGTTCAGCTGGTCGCAGAGGCGCGGGCGCGTGAAGTTCCCGGAGGGGAGCAGGTCCACCACCTCGGCGAGGTCCTCGCAGAGGTCGAAGCTCTCGGCGCGCACCATGACGTCGATCTTGGTCACGGTGGCGCGGCTCGAGACCCCGGGCGCAAAGAGCGCGTCCACCAGCCGCTGCAGCTCGCCGTAGTCCTCTGACCGATACTCGAACACGGGCCTGTCCCCCTGTCGCGCCCTGGGCCGCTCGCCAGCGACGCACTCGGTTTCACGTCCGGAACATGGTAGCAGCCGCCGCGCGGTTTGCATCTATACTGTGCGGAACTGCTCGCCGCCGCCCTCCGCGCGGCGGACCCGAAGGAGGAACCATGGCCAACGCGTACCAGAAGATGACGGACTCCGAGCTCGACTCCGCCCTCGCCGACCTCGAGCGCCAGGCGGACGAGCTGCGCGCCCTCGGCCTCAAGCTCGACATGGCCCGCGGCAAGCCGAGCCCCGAGCAGACGGCCCTCTCGCACCCCATGCTCGACCTGCTCAGCTCCGAGAGCGACCTCACGGACGGCGGCGTGGACGCGGACAACTACGGCGCCCCCGACGGCCTGCCCTCGGCCCGCGCGCTCGCGGCCGAGCTTCTCGGCGTGGACCCCGCAAACGTCTCCGTCATCGGCTCCTCCAGCCTGAACCTCATGTACGACTGCGTGGAGAACGCCTACGTGCGCGGCGTCGGCGGCGAGGAGCCCTGGTGCCGCCAGGGGGCCGTCAAGTTCCTCTGCCCCGCGCCCGGCTACGACCGCCACTTCACCGTAACCGAGAGCTTTGGCATCGAGAACGTGCCCGTCCCCATGCGCGAGGACGGCCCGGACATGGACGTGGTCCGCGACTACGTGGAGAAGGACGCCACGGTCAAGGGCATCTGGTGCGTGCCGCGCTACGCCAACCCCACCGGCGTCACCTACTCCGACGAGGTGGTCCGCGCCTTCGCGGCCCTCAGGCCCGCCGCGCCCGACTTCCGCGTCTTCTGGGACAACGCCTACGCCTTCCACACCTTCCGCGGCGAGGGCGACCCGCTCATGAACATCTTCGACGCGCTGGCCGAGCAGGGCGGCGAGAGGAGCCTCGTCTACGAGTTCGCCTCCACCGCCAAGGTGACCTTCCCCAGCTCCGGCATGGCCTGGGTAACGGCCTCGCCGGACGACATGGCGGAGCTGCGCCGGGCCTTCTCGGCCATGCGCGTCTCGCCCGAGAAGATCTCCCAGCTCGCCCACGTGCGCTTCCTTAAGGACGCCGACGGCGTGCGGGCCCACATGGAGCGGCACGCGCAGATCGTGGCGCCGCGCTTCGAGCTGGTGCAGGAGAAGCTCAACGCGGGCCTGGGCGGGCTCGACGTGGCCACGTGGTCGGACCCCAACGGCGGCTACTTCGTGAGCTTCGAGGGGCCGGAGGGCTCGGCAAAGGCCGTGGTGGCGCTGGCGGCCGAGCTGGGCGTCAAGCTCACCGGTGCGGGCGCGCCCTGGCCCTACGGCCGCGACCCGCGTGACACCAACATCCGTATTGCCCCCACGTACCCGAGCCTCGAGGAGCTGGGCCAGGCGCTCGACGTCTTCGTGGTGGCGGTCAAGCTCGTGGCCGCCCGCCTCGCGCGCGCCGAGCGCGGGTAGGAGAGGCCC
>CAZCTE010000100.1:0-3692 GCA_964501395.1 uncultured Atopobium sp. | reverse complement strand
GGCCCGGGCGCTCCCGCCCGGTTCGGGCACGCCCGTCGCTCGCGTGGTCCGGTGGCGCCCGTCCGCCCCGGCGGCGCCCGTCCGGCCCGGGCGCTCTCGCACCGCCTCGCGGCTTTGACAAAGTTCTGTTATTATCGCCGCGCGCCGCGCTCCCCGTGACGCGACGGGGCCGTCATGACATAATCTCGTAGATTGCGCACTATCGCGCACACGCGGCAAAAAGGCGAAAGGTGTCTTCGGCAATGGCGAGCAACGCAAAGAAGGTCAAGAAGAGGCAGTCCGGCAAGAAGGCCGACGAGACGTCCAAGAAGGGCGGCAAGCCAGGCGAGCTCACGCGCTTCCAGAAGATCGTCATCGTGGCGTTCATCGCCATCTTCGCGTTCTCCACGCTCGCGAGCGCGCTCGCCTCGGTCGTCTCCACCACGACGGAGGAGGAGTCCACCGAGGAGACGGACGAGACCACCGTCGATGACATCGACGCCGAGTACGCGGACATCGTGGCGAGCCTCGAGGCCAAGCTCGAGGAGGACCCCGAGAACATGGCCGCCATGCTCGCCCTCGGTCGCTACTACCTCTCGTGGGGCTCGAGCGTGAGCGACGTCGCCTCCACGGATGACGAGACCACCTACGCAACCGAGCTCATCGACACGGCCATCAGCTACTACGACCAGTACCTCGCGCTCGAGGACTCGGCGGCGGCCCGCGTCAACCGCGCGATCTGCGAGTACTACAAGGAGGACCTCGACGCCGCCGTGGCCGACCTCACCGAGGTCACCACCACCTGGCCCGAGTTCGCGCTCGCCTGGGCCTACCTGGGCATGATCTACGAGGAGCAGGAGCTCACGGACGAGGCCCTCGAGGCCTACGAGCAGGCGATCGAGCTCGACCCCAGCGACGAGTACGGCGCCTACAGCTTTGCCTACTACCGCATGTACCTCCTCGAGCTCACCCTTGAGGAGGAAGAGGACGAGGACACCGAGGACGAGACGACCGACACCGACGAGACCACCGAGGACACCGAGGAGACGACCGACGAGACGGACGCCACCGAGGACGACACGGAGTCAGAGGACACCGAGTCGGACGAGTCCACCGAAGGGGAGTAGCCCAGACCAGAGGAGTACCCATGAGCCTTTCGATAACGGTCACGAACGAGGCCTCGAGCGACGGCGCCGCCCAGAGCACCGTCCTCGTGAGCGGCGAGGTCGACGTCTCCAACGCCGACGAGCTGCGCGCGGCCCTCGACGGCTGCCTCGACGAGGGGGCCTCGGGCCTGGTCGTGGACATCTCGGACGTCCCCTACATCGACTCGACGGGCATCGGCGTCCTCGTGGGCGTGGCCCACAGGGCCGGCGAGCGGGGCGCGAGCTTCGAGGTGGCCCGCCCGCAGCGCAACGTCGCGCGGGTCCTCGGCCTTCTCGGCGTGGGCGCCGACCTCAACATCCGCGAGGCCTAGGGCCCTCGCGCTGGAAACCGAAGAAGGGATTACGAGGTGCTAGGTATCGGAGAGGGCGAGCTCGTACTCATCGTCCTGTTTGCGTTCATGATCTTTGGCCCCGACAAGCTCCCCGGCATCGGCAGGACCCTCGGCCGGGTCATCCGCCAGTTCAGGGACGCCCAGGAGGGCTTCACCGAGGTCGTGCAGGCCAACATCGTGGATCCGGCCACCGAGGTCATCAGCGACAACCCCAAGAAGCCCAACCGCAACCGCGCGGCCGAGAGCGACGACGACGCCGACCTCCCCGAGGGCGAGGACGCGTCCCGGCCCAAGAGGACCGAGACCTTCGCCGAGCGCAAGAAGCGCCTTGCCGCCGAGAAGGCAGCGCGCGAGGCCGAGGCCAAGGAGGCCAAGGCGCAGGAGGCCGAGAAGCTCGAGGGCGCCGGCGCGCCCGAGGGCGAGGACGCCGACGCCGCGTCAGAGGCTTCCGAGAAGGTCGCCGGGTCCGACGGATCCGCCGAGAAGCCCGCGGAGAAGCCCGCCGCAACGTCCAAGAAGGCCTCCGCGAAGGGCGCCGAGAAGCAGCGCCCCTCCGCCGCGGACCTCTACTCGATGAAGCGGCCCTCCCGCACGGAGGCCCCCGCGGCCGAGACCGAGGCCGCCGAGCCCGCGCCCGAGGAGCCGGTCGCCGCCGCAACCGGTGACGCCACCGCGGCCGAGAGCGCCCCCGCAGAGCCCGCCACCGACGAGACGAAGGAGGCCTAGGCCATGCCCATCGGTCCCGCACGCATGCCCATCATGGACCACCTCGGCGAGCTCCGCCGCCGCATCACCATCATCGTGGTCGCGCTTCTCGTCTGCACCGTCATCATGTACTTTGCCACGCCCGCCCTCATCGACCTCATGATCGGTCAGATCGAGGAGGCCATGCACAACACCGAGCTCACCGTCACCACGGTGCTCGGGGGCTTCACCATACGCTTCAAGGTGGCCCTGTTCTTCTCGGTGATCATCTGCAGCCCCATCATCATCTGGGAGGTCCTCGGGTTCATCCTGCCCGCGCTCAAGCCCAAGGAGCGCAAGTGGGTGGTTCCCACGGTCATTGCCCTGGTGGCCCTGTTCCTGCTGGGTATGATTTTCTGCTTTGCCGTGGTGCAGTCGGCCGCCTTCGGCTGGCTGCTCGACCAGTCCTTCGAGATCGGCACGATCCTGGCCGACGCCGAGGACTACCTCGACATCTACATGCTCCTGGAGGTGGGCTTCGGCCTCGCGTTTGAGCTGCCGCTCGTGATCTTCTACCTCGCCATTCTCCACGTGGTGCCCTACAGCACCTTCCGCACCCAGTGGCGCTACATCTACGTGGCCTTCATGGTGCTCTCGGCCGTGGTCACGCCGGACGCCTCGCCCGTTACCATGCTCCTCATGTTCGCCGCCCTCATCGCCCTCTACGAGGTCGCCCTGGCCGTCTCGCGCTACGTCATCATGGCCCGCGACGGCAAGGCGGCGCTCAAGTGGACCCGCGAGGACTACGAGCAGCACGAGTTCGACAAGCTCTAGGCGGGTGATGGCGTGAGGCTCATTGTCACCGAGAAGAACGACGCGGCGCAGCAGATCGCGCGGCTGCTCTCGGAGTCCGGCAAGCCGACGGCCGACAAGGTCTACAACACGCCGGTCTACCGCTTTCGCATGGCGGGGGAGGACTGCGTCACCATCGGCCTGCGCGGCCACATCCTCAAGGTGGACTTCCCGGTGCAGCTGGCCTTTGACGAGGAGGCCGGCTGGCAGGGCGTCACGGCCGAGGGCGAGCTGCTCCCGGCCGACGTCCCCGACGGCCTCGCGCGCCCGCCCTACAAGTCCAAGCGCAAGCCCTACCTGGCCAACGGCATCGACCTCAAGGGCTGGAAGATCGCGAGCCTGCCCTACCTGGTGTGGGCGCCCATCGAGAAGCTCCCCGCCGAGAAGGAGATCATCCGCGCGCTCAAGAACCTCGCCAAGAAGGCCGACAGCGTGATCATAGCCACGGACTTCGACCGCGAGGGCGAGCTCATCGGCTCCGACGCGCTGCGCCAGGTCCGCCAGGTGGCGCCGGACGTGCCCGTCTCCCGCGCGCGCTACTCGGCCTTCACCAAGGCGGAGATCGACCACGCCTTCTCCAACCTCGTGGAGCTCGACCAGGACCTCGCCGACGCCGGCGAGTCCCGCCAGTACATCGACCTCATCTGGGGCGCCGTCCTCACGCGCTACCTCACCGCGG
>CAZCTE010000099.1:0-5494 GCA_964501395.1 uncultured Atopobium sp. | reverse complement strand
TATTCAAGGGCCGAGCAGCACCTCTGCCCCGGATTGACGCGAGGATGAACTTTACGCCCGGCCCACGCTGTTGTCAAAACGCCACGGTGCCGGGCGTATCCATCCTTCATGGTATGCACATGCGGGGACGCGCCTGACGCCGGCGGCGCGGAGCCGCGGAGAAGCACGCGCCGAACGCCGGGCCGACAGACGCCCGGCCGCTACGCCCAGGAGAGGCCCACGGCGCCAAAGCCCAGGTGCTCGGTGAGGACGGGGCCGCCGTCCTTCACGCGCACCCGCGCCTCGGGAAAGCGCGACCGCGCGGCGAGAAAGACCTCGCGGGCCTCGACCCCGCGCGGCCCGAAGTGGGTGACGATGAGGTCGCGCGCGCCCTCAGCCGCCTGCTCCACCATGGCGGCCGCCATGCCGCGCGCGCCGCGCCCGTCGGAGAGCTTCTCGATGCCGCCCTCGGAGAGGGTCATCACCGGGTAGCGGTTGAGCTTGGTGGCCACCGCGCGGCGGATGGCGCCGAGCCGGCCGCTCCGGGAGAGGGCGGCCATGTCGGGGACGCTGAACGCGATGCGGGTGCCCTCGCGCGCCCTCTCGAGGGCCGAGGTCACCTCGGCGAGCGGGGCTCCGCCCTCGGCAAGCTCCCGCGCGCGGCGCACGAGGAACTCGAGCGCGCCGGCCGTGACCCAGGAGTCCACCACGGCGAGGCGCTCGCTCGAGATGCGGGCGGCCGCATCGGCGGCGCTGCGGAAGGCGCCCGAAAGGCGCGACGATATGGGCAGGCAGAGCACCTCGTCGCCCGCGTCGAGCCGCCCGCGGAAGACGCGCTCGAAGGTCGCGGCGCTCGGCACGTGGGTGGACACGCGCCGCCCGCCCGAGAGGAGCTTCTCGTAGTCGTCGTTCTCGCCGACGAAGCCCTCCTCGTAGGTGGCCGCGCCCGCCGAGTAGGACATGGGGACCACCTCGACGCCGAGCTCGGAGGCCTCGAACCTAGTGAGGCCGCAGGTCGAGTCCGTGACTATCGCGAGCATATGCGGTCTCCCCCCATCCTGCGGAACTTGTCGTAGCGCCGGGACAGGAGCTCCTGCGCGCCGAGCCCGGAGAGCTCGTCGAGGGCCCGCTCAACGGCCCGCATGAGGTCGCCTGCGATCTCGGCGTGGGAGAGCCCGATGTCGGGCACCACCTCGTCCACCAGGCCCAGCTCCATGAGGTCGGGCGCGGTGATGTGCAGCGCCTCGGCCGCCTCGCCGGCGCGCTTGGCGTCCTTCCAGAGGATGGAGGCGCAGCCCTCGGGGCTCACCACGGAGTAGGCGGCGCTTCTCAGCATGAGGACGCGGTCCGCCACGGCCAGCGCCAGGGCACCCCCCGAGCCGCCCTCCCCCACCACGACGCTCACGACGGGGGTCTCAAGACCGCTCATCTCCACCAGGCTCGAGGCTATGGCCTCGCCCTGGCCGCGCTCCTCGGCCCCGATGCCGCAGTAGGCGCCGGAGGTGTCCACGAGGCAGAGCACGGGGCGGCCGAACTTCTCGGCCTGGCGCATGAGGCGCTGGGCCTTGCGGTAGCCCTCGGGGTGCGCCATGCCAAAGTTGCGGCGCACGCGCTCCTTGGTTGAGCTGCCGCGCTCGATGGCCACCACCGTGAGCACGCGGCCGCCCTTCCAGCCGATCCCGGCGACGATGGCCGGGTCGTCCGCAAAGAGGCGGTCGCCGTGGAGCTCCACGAAGCCGTCGAGCGAGCGCTGGATGAGCTCGAGGGACGTGGCGCGGTCCGCGGAACGCGTGAGCTTGACCACGTCGTAGGCGCTCGCGGGCTCCTGCACGCGCCTGGGGCGCCCGCCGCGGCGGCCGCGCTGCTCCTCGTGGGAGAGCGCGTGCGGGGCCTCCGGGCCGGGGGCCGCCCCCTCGTGCAGGGCGAGCAGCTCGGAGAGGGTTGCCACCATGTCCTTGCGCTCCACGATGAGGTCGCAGAAGCCCTTCTCCACGAGGAACTCGGAGCGCTGGAAGCCGGCGGGAAGACGCTTGTGCGTGGTCTGCTCGATCACGCGCGGGCCCGCAAAGCCCACGAGCGCGCCGGGCTCGGCCAGGATGAGGTCGCCCTCCATGGCAAAGCTCGCGGTGACGCCGCCGGTGGTGGGATCGGTGAGGACGGTTATGTAGAGCAGGCCCGCCTCGGAGTGGCGGCGCACCGCCGCCGAGACCTTGGCCATCTGCATGAGGGAGGTGGTGCCCTCCTGCATGCGGGCGCCGCCCGAGACGGTGAAGCCCACCACGGGCAGCCCCAGCTCGCGGGCGCGCTCGAAGGTGCGGCAGATCTTCTCGCCCACGACGGTGCCCATCGAGCCCATCATGAAGTCCGCGTCCATGAAGAAGAGGGCGGCCTCGTGGCCGCCAATGGTTCCGCGGCCGCAGACCACGGCGTCGTTCTCGTGGGTCTTCTCGCGCGCCGCCCGGAGCTTCTCCTCGTAGCCGGGAAAGCCCAGGAAGTCCGTGGCCGCGAGCTCGGCGTCCCACTCCTCGAAGCTCCCCGCGTCAACGGTCATGCGCATGCGCTTGCGACCCGAGACGCGCAGGTGACGGCCGCAGCGCGGGCAGACGTCGAGGTTCTCGGCGAACTTGCTCTGGTCTATGACGCGCTTGCAGCCGGGACACTTGACGAGGATGTGCCGCTCGGGAAACTCCGCGGCCACCTCGGTCACGGGCCCCTCGAGCGCGTTGACGCTCTTCTCTCGCTTACTCATAGAGGTGCTCCATCAGGTTGGTGTGGTAGTTCCCCGAGACGAACTCGGGGTTGGCGAGGATGTCGAGGTGGAGCTCGCTGTTCTCGGCCACGCCCTCGATGACGAGCTCGCCGAGGGCCGAGCGCATCTTGCGAATGGCCTCCTCGCGCGTGGAGGAGCACACGATGAGCTTGCCGAGCAGCGAGTCGTAGTAGGGCGGCACGACGGATCCCACGTAGAGGGCGGAGTCGAAGCGCACCTGCGGGCCGCCCGGCACGTGGAGCATGGTCACCTCGCCGCTGGACGGGAGGAAGTCGGGCGTCTCCGCGTTCACGCGGCACTCGATCGCGTGGTCGGCGATGACGATGTCATCCTGCGAGAAGGGCAGCTCGGAGCCGGAGGCCACGCGCAGCTGCCACTTCACGAGGTCGACGCCGCTCACGAACTCCGTGACGGGGTGCTCCACCTGCAGGCGCGTGTTCATCTCCATGAAGTAGAAGCTGCCGTCGTCCGCGAAGAGGAACTCGATCGTGCCCACGCCCACGTAGCCCACGGCGCGCGCGAGGTCGCGGGCCGCCCGGTGCATGCGCTCGCGCACGCCCGGGTGCGCGTCCAGGCAGGGCGCGGGGCTCTCCTCTATGAGCTTCTGGTTGCGGCGCTGCACGGAGCACTCGCGCTCGCCGAGGCTGACCACGTTGCCGTGGGAGTCCGCCAGGACCTGCACCTCAACGTGGTGGGCCGGCGAGACGAACTTCTCCATGTAGCACTCGCCGTCGCCGAAGGCGGCCTGCGCCTCGGCGTAGGCCTCGGTGAAGGCCTTGCCGGCCTCCTCGGGGGTCTCCACCTTGCGGATGCCGCGGCCGCCGCCGCCCGAGCGCGCCTTGATGAGCACGGGGCAGCCTATGCGCTCCGCCTCGGAGACGGCCTCCTCGGGGCTCTTGAGCAGGTCGCAGCCGGGGACCACGGGAACGCCGGCCTCGTGCGCGGTGCGCCGGGCGCAGTCCTTGTCGCCCATGCGGTCTATGACGTTGGGGTCCGGCCCCACGAAGACGAGCCCGCAGCCCTGGCACTCGCGGGCGAAGTGCGAGTTCTCCGAGAAGAACCCGTAGCCGGGGTGGATGGCCTTGGCGCCCGACTGCAGGGCCACGGTGATGATGGCGTCCTCGTTGAGGTAGCTCTCCGCGGGGCGCGGCCCGCCGATGCAGTACGCCTCGTCGGCGAGGGCCACGTGGAGTGCCTCGGCGTCCGCCGTGGAGTAGACCGCCACGGTCTTGACGCCCATCTCCTTGCACGCGCGAATCACGCGCACCGCTATCTCGCCGCGGTTGGCAATCAGGATCTTGTCGAACATCTTCGCCTCCCGGCATCGCGTGCAAGGGGGACGGCCGCTCCTGCACCCCAAAACGCCGCGCGCAACCGCCGCCGTCCCCCGCGCGCACGTCGCGCAGCTACTTCATGAGGGCGAAGGACATCTCCGCCTGGCAGCAGACCTCGCCGTTCACGCGGGCCTCGCCGGTGGCAAACCTGAAGGGCCCCCGGCTCCTGGTGATGCGGCAGGTGAGCTCGATGGTGTCGCCCGGGTGCACGGGGTGCTTGAAGCGGACCTTGTCGAGGCTCGTGTAGTAGGGCGTGGCGCCCTGGGCGGCTGGGTCGCCGGCGAGAAGGACGCAGCAGTTCTGCGCGAGCATCTCGCACTGGATGACCCCCGGCACCACGGGGTTACCGGGGAAGTGTCCCTGGACGAAGTACTCGTCCCCGGTGATGGTAACCCTGCCGCGGGCCTCCCCGTCCACGACCTCGGCCTCGTCGAGCAGGAGCATGGGCTCGCGATGCGGCAGCAGGTCCTTGAGCTCTTCCTTGTTCATGCGGGACCCCCTAGTAGATCTTCATGAGGCAGCAGCCGTACTCGACGAGGTCGCCGTCCTTCACGCAGACGTCCACGACCTCGCCGTCCGCCTCGGCCGTGACCTCGTTCATGACCTTCATGGCCTCGATGACGCAGAGCGTGTCGCCCTTCTTGACCTTGGAGCCCACCTGCACGAAGGGCTCGGCGCCGGGCGCCGGGGCGGCGTAGAAGACGCCGACCATGGGGGCGCGCACGGCGGTGGCGTGGGACATGTCGAGGGTCTCGTCGTCGGCGGGCGCCGGGGCGCTAGCGACCGGGGCCGCGCCAGGGGTCGTGACGGCACCGGGGAAGGGGGCCTCGCCGGGCGCCGGCGCGGGCGCGCCCCCGGGGAAGGGGCCGGGGCCCAGGGGCCGGGGCCCGCCGGGCTGCGCCGGGGGCATGGGGGGCGGCGGGCAGGCGGGGCCGCACTCGAGCTCCACGGCCGAGCCGTCCGGCTCCTCCACGCGCACGCGGGAGAGCCCGTGGCTCTTCATGATGTCGGCGATCTCGGAGATCTTGGCCGCGTCCATGCTTAGCTCCTCTCAACGGCGCGCAGGGCGAGCGCCGCGTTGTGCCCGCCAAAGCCCAGGTTGGTGGAGAGGGCCCAGGTGAGCTCGCACTCCACGGCCTCGTTGGGCGTGTAGTCGAGGTCGCAGGCCGGGTCGGGCGTGTGGTAGTTGATCGTGGGCGGCACGAGGCCGTTCTCGAGCGCCAGGGCGCAGGCCATGACCTCGGCTGCGCCCGTGGCGCCGATCATGTGGCCGGTCATGGACTTGGTGGACGAGATGTGCGCCGCGCGCGCCGCCTCCTCGCCGAGCGCCTGCTTGAAGCCGAGGGTCTCGGACGAGTCGTTGAGCTTGGTCGAGGTGCCGTGGGCGTTGATGTAGAGCCCCTCCTCGGGC
>CAZCTE010000098.1:0-5542 GCA_964501395.1 uncultured Atopobium sp. | reverse complement strand
AGTTCTGGAACCAGGGCCGCACCGAGGAGATCCGCGACCGCGTGCTGCACCTGTAGGCCTGTCCAAGGGCCGAGGAATACGGCCCCGTGCTCCCCGTACCCCCAGAGGGCCGGGGGACAAGATCCCGTGCTCAGACAGCTTGCTGCGCAAGAACTGCGCGCGGGATCTTGTCCCCCGGCCCACCTGCGTCTCTTCGCGGCGGACCGTGTTGCCCGGGACCGCCGCGAGTTCTTCTTGTGCGGCACGCGGGCGCGCCTCGTTGCGGCCAGGTTCTTGCCGCGAGGGGGCTTTCTCGCGAATCCTCTCCTCTTGCAGCCTTGTTTGGGGTTGCGGCCATCTTCTTAGGGTTTGCAAGCTTCTCGGGACTTTTGGATACTATTCATCAGGTGTGGTGATTGTTGTAAAAAGGGGCTGCTCATTTTGAAGAAGACGAAATTCTATTGCAACAGAGGCGAGCTTACGATTCGCGGCAGGGTGTTTCGGCCGGAAGGGGGCAAGCTCCCGATCGCAATCCTGAGCCACGGATTCATGGCGAACCAGTCCATGATGAAGGACTACGCCGTGGCGGCGGCCGAGGCGGGATATGCGGCGTTTACCTACGACTTCTGCGGAGGGTGCATCTGGGGCGAGAGTGACGGCAGCACCACGGACATGTCCGTGCTCACGGAAGTGGAAGACCTTAAAGCAGTCATTTCCTACGCAGCCTCTCTGCCCTACACCGATGAGAACAAGATCGTTTTGATCGGTGCAAGCCAGGGAGGGTTTGTGTCGGCGCTGGCTGCCGCACAGATGGGTGACCAGATCGACCGCCTGGTGCTGCTGTATCCGGCGCTGTGCATCCCCGACGACGCACGGAACGGGCAGATGATGTTTGCGAAGTTCGACCCCCATGACATCCCGCCCGTGGTCCGCTGCGGCCCCATGAAGCTCGGGAGCGTGTATGCGGAGGACGTCATGGGGATGGACCCGTTCGCGGCGATCTCGTCCTATGAGAACCCGGTCCTGATCATCCATGGAAGTGACGACCGTATCGTGAACCCGGACTATGCGAAGAGGGCGGAGAGGTCGTATCCTCACTGCCACCTTGAGATCATTCAGGGGGCCGGGCATGGGTTCAAGCGGAAGGACAACCGGAAGGCGATCCCGCTTATGGTTGACTTCTTGAAGTAGTGACAGGCTCCCGCGCCTTCCTCCTGGCGGATGGATTCAGCCAGGAGGGCCCGCGTTTTCCCGGGATACGGCCGTAACGGAGGGCCGTTGCGTACCATACGGGCTGCCGGACGCCGAAGGCCTCACGTGGTGCGGGTGAGGCGGTGGTCGGAGATCTGCCAGATGGCGTCGGCGGAGGCGTCGAGGTCGGTTGAGTGCATGATGGCCACGACCGTCTTGGTGCCGCGAAGGCCTGCGAGGTAGGCGCAGAGCGCCCGGGAGGTGGCCGTATCGAGGTTCGTTAGCGGCTCGTCGAGAAGCACCACGTCACGCGGGCGTGAGAGTGCCCGTATGAGACCGAGCTTCTGGCGCTCGCCAAGCGAGAGGGAGTCCTCGCCGGCAAGGTCGGTCCTGCTCGCCAGATCGCGGGCGTCAAGCAGGTCGATGACAGTCTCGTCCGCACGCTGCCCCAGCATGTTCTCCTCGAAGGAGCCCGGCAGGATGGGAACCGGGTAGGTGAGGAAGGCGCATCCCCTGAGATTGCCGGAGAGGCGGAGCTCGCCGGCGAACGAGTCCTGGTCCCCCAGGTCTGCGAGCAGGTCGAGCAGCGTGGACTTGCCGCTGCCGTTCTCGCCCTTGATGACAACGAGCTCGCCGCGCCGGATGACAAAGTCCGAGGTCGAGAAGAGCGTGCGCCTGCCCTCCCCTGCCGGAGCGCCAGGTACGTCAAGCCGCCCGGAGACCTCGCACAGCGCGTCGTCGTCCGCCGGCGGCTCAGCGGCGGCGGGAACCTTGCGGGCGTCCGCGGCAACCTCGCCCAGCCGCTCGAAGTGCACGCGGTTGGCCCTCCAGCCGGACAGCACCTGGAGGATCGTTCCCAGCGGCGACTGGACGAGCGTCGAGAGCTGGTAGGCAACCAGGATGTCGCCGACTCCGCCCGTTCCCCGCGCGGCGTTCAGGGCCGCGATGCCCATCATCGAGACCTGCAGAAGGACGCAGAGAACGGTTGGCAGCCCGTTGACCAGCGCCTCGTTGAAGCGGTAGGAGATGATGAAGCGGAGGTAGGAGGAGCTCTTCTCGCGGTAGCGCCCCTTGAACGCGGCCTCGGCGCGAAGCGCGCGAATGGGCCGGCGAGATGCCACGATGAGCTGGGACTCGCCGAGCCAGGCGTCCTGGGTCTGTATGCCGTCGCGCTGGAGCCGGGCGAGACGGCGCGCCGGGATCTGGACGACAAGGCAGAACACGGGCACGTACACCAACAGCGCAAGCGCCATGGCCCGGCTGATGGTCAGCGCGACCACGACGACGAGGGCCACGCAGAGCACCGACCCCACGAGCGAAACGTTGACCTGGGCGTAGACGTCCCCGCAGGCAGGGGCGGAGCCGCTCAGGAGGTTGACGTAGTACCCGCTCTCGCGCACGGCAAAGCGCGGCTGCGCCATGTCGAGGATGTCTCGCGCCACCCCCTTCGCCAGATCCCGCGCCCTCTGCACCGAGAGGCGAACGGGGACCCACTGGACGAAAAGCACCTCGATAACCCCGGAGGCAACGGCAAGCAGCAGCGCGCTACCAAGCTTGCGGAGAAGCCCCGCGAGGTCAAAGCCGCCCTGCAGCGAGCTTATGGCCGACCCAAGCTGCAGGCTTGTGGCGATCGCGCAGCCCACCGCAGCCAGATAGCCCACGATGCGCAGGGCGTTGCGCACGGACGGGTCGATGACCCGCCGCATCTGCTCGGGCGTCATGCGGCCTGCGGTCTCATCGGTCTTTGCCATATCGCGTCACTCCCCTCGCCTGCGGTCGTCAACGTACAGGCGACCGTCCCGGATGGTCAGAAGGCAGTCGGCGACCCCATCGAGCTCGTCGGAGTGCATGATCACCAGCGTCGTGCGACCGTCGCGCCCTCCCGCAAGCCATGCGCACAGCCGGTCCGCGGTCGCCCGGTCGAGGTTGGCAAGCGGCTCGTCGAGCACGAGCGCGCCCGACCTTCTCGCCAGGGCCCGCGCGAGGCCGATCTTCTGCCGCTCCCCTAGGGAGACGCACTGGGGACCGCCGTCAAGGGTGCGCCCGACGAGCGAGGTCAGGTCGAGCAGCCGCTCCGTCTCATCGTCCAAGGCCACGCCAAGGAGGTTGTCCTCGAGCGTGCCGGAGACCACGGGAATGGGGCGTGCCAGCACCGAGGCGTTGGCGAGCTCCGGCGAGAGCCCGACGCTCCCGGAGAAGAGCGCGGGATCGGAGAGGCCGCACAGCAGCTCAACGAGCGTGCTCTTTCCGGAGCCGTTCTCCCCTCTCAGCACCACGAGCGCGCCGCGACGGATGCAGAGGCCGCCCGTGGAGAAGAGAACGGGTCCGTCCTGGCTCGCACGCAGCTCGCCGGCGCCCAAGCGTGCGACCACGGGTGCATCCTGCACCCAGACGCCCTCGTAACCGGTGGGTTCGCGGCGTTCCGAGGCAAGCTCCCTGAACGCCTTGACGTTGGAGCCCTGGGACCGGTAGGCCCCGCGCACGGCGGCGATGGTGTTCACCGGCTCCTTGAACATGACGGTCATGAGGTAGGCGCTCATCACACCGCCGATCGAGAGCTGCCCCGCGGCGCACAGCAGGACCCCCGCGATGGCGGTCAGCGCCTGCATGGCGCCAAAGAGCGCGGGCGGAAGCGAGGTGGACAGGCAGTCCCAGAACCGATATTGCGCGTCCGCCGAGAAGTACCTGTCAGATGCGCGGGAGAAGCGGTCCTCGAAGCAGCCCTCCGCCGCGGACGCGTTGATGACGCGCTTGTTGTCAATGAGGCGTGTCCCCTCCCCGAGCCACCGCTCGCGCTCGGTCATCTGGGCGGCCTGCGCCTCGCCGGCACAGCGACTGGGGCGCTCGATGACGAGAAGCGCCACGACCAGGTACCCAACGAACAGGGGGACGAGCGCAACGCTGACCGAGGCGGCCACACCGAGCAGCACGACCAGCGAGAGCGCCGCCCCCACCAGCTCGACGCTCAGAAAGACCTTGAGACCGCCGAAGGCGAACGAGGCGGTGGTGACCAGGTTGAGGTAGTGGCCGTCGTCATGCGCCCGCAGCAGGCGCGGGGGCGTGTCCAGCATCCAGGCCAGAGCGTCCTGCGACGAGCGCATCTCGCTCTCGAGGTTCCTTCTCTGCGGAAGCCACGAGGTCAGGAACAGCTGGGCCAGTGCCGAGACAAGCGACAGGGCGAGAAACGCCCCCAGCAGGCCGAGCATCGAGCCCGCCTCGGCCCCGTCGATGAGGGCGTCAACGACCTCTCCGAGGCAGGCGCAGGCAACAGCCGAGAAGACGTAGCCGAGGGCGGCCGCGACCGCCAGAGCGACGTTGGTGGGGCTTAGGTCGAACAGCCTGAGACTTCTCTCTGTGCGCATCTTGGGTCCTTCGTCTAGCTCGTGTTTCTCCGGTGCCTGGTCGGTGCCTCTCGCCGCCCTCCCGGGACACTTGAACTATCGCCAAGCGGCGAGCGGTTGCGCGCGCTCAAGGGGTCATGCCTAAAGATTTGGCGTACCATACAAACCATCGACGTACGACATGTCTTTAGGTTTGAGGCCGTCATGGATGATCGGACGTTTCTGGAGGCAATCAATTACCTCCTCTCACGGCAAAACATCAAGAGCGTGTCAACGTCCTCCAACGCCTTCATGATCGCCCGTCGCGAGACGACCAGCCTCGATCCCCCAAGAGCCAGGGGCTTCAACTCCCTTACCGTCTCCTTTGACCTCGAGGACCTCAGCACGCTTTCACGGCGTCCCTATGGGACCGACGTCGTCGCCCTCACCCTGTTTCTCAGGAAGAAGCACTTCCGCCGGCTCATGCTCTCGGCCTCGTCATCGCCGTCCAAGCTCCTGGGGTACGCCGCCACCAATCTCTCGGATGACTCCCTCGGCCCCATCACTTCGATACACCCGCATAATCCTGGGCTTCTCTGCGACTTCTTCAAGCTGATGGCCGTGGTGTCCTTTGAGCAGCAGGAGGACTGGGAGGTTGCGCTCGAGTCACTGGCGCTGGCGCTCCTTGCGTCCGTGCTTACCGATGACTCCGAGGTAAGGCAGAAGCCCTCGCCCGACACGGTCGTCGGGCTCGTCATCCAGGAGATCTCCGCCCACCCGGAGAGCGTCTCGCTCACCACGCTGGCCGCCAAGTACGCGTACAACCCCTCGTACCTCTCCACCCTTCTGCGCGAGAGAAGCGGAAGGACCTTCTCGGAGCTCGTTCTGGAGCAGCGCATGGCTCGCGCTCGGACGCTTCTGGAGAACAGCTCGCTCTCCGTGGCGAGCATCGCGTCCCTCGTCGGCTACTCCGGGACCACCAACTTCTACAAGAAGTTCTCCGCGTACTATGGGATGACCCCCTCGGAGCTGCGGGCTGCCCATGGGAACGC
>CAZCTE010000097.1:0-5569 GCA_964501395.1 uncultured Atopobium sp. | reverse complement strand
GCCGCCTTCATCGCGTGGTTGCGGAGGTTCTCCACCGTGGCCTGCATGCCGTGCGGCGCGTAGGAGATCTGCTCGAGCCCCTCCAGGTCCTGGGGCAGGTACGCCGCAAGCGAGAGCTCGGCCGTCTGCACGGGGTTCTCGGGCGCCGACCCCTCCCCGGGCGTCGCGGCCAGGGCGCACACCTTGGCCCCCTGCGCGCCAAGCCGCTCCTCGTACTCGCTCGTGGGCTCGTCGGGAAAGTCCGCTCGCGCGTCCCGGCTCTGCCAGAGCAGCTCGTAGCCGGCCAGCGGAACCTGCGTGAGCATGAAGTCAAAGAGCGGCTGGCTGTCCGTCCGAAAGCGCACCTGCGCCCCCTCGGCGAGAACCTCGCGAAAGTCCAAGAGGCGCTCCATGCTCGCCATGCGCCTGTGGGCGTCGCGCTTGCGCGGGAACGGCGTGGGGAAGTTGAGGTAGATGCGGCCGAGCTCGCCCGGCGAGAAGAACTCGCGCACGCGCATGCCGTTGCCGGGCACCACCACGACGTTGGGCAGGCCGCTCTCGCAGACGTGCTGGGCCGCGTACGCGACGCAGATGGGCTCGGAGTCCATGGCCACGAACAGGACGTTGGGCTCGCGCCGCGCCGCCTCTATGGCAAAGGCGCCCTTGCCGCAGCCCAGGTCGAGACGCACCTCGGAGAAGCGCCCGGCCGCGCCGCCGAGGGAGGGCCAGCACCCCTCGGCCCAGCGGCCGCGCCAGTGCGCGGGCTCGAGCTCGATGGCACGCGCGTAACGCTCAAGGCGCTCCTCGAGCACGAAGTTCTTGGGCAGCCGGGCGTGGATTGCGTGCATGTGGCGGGTCTCTCCTTTGTGGGGTTGGCGCGGCGAGGGGTGTTGGGGTGAGGCGTTGGGGTGAGGCGTTGGGGCACGGGGCGGGGCTGCGCGGTGCAGCACGCAACCGCAGCGGTCCCCGCCCCGCGCCCCCTACAGCAGCTCGTCGAGGGTGGCGCCGTAGGACGGCAGGAACTCGCGGACAAAGTCGCCGACCTCGGGGAGCTCGGCGGCCATCTCGTCCACCGCGGCGCGGCAGGTCGTCTCGGCGCTCTGGAACTCGGCGTTGCCCGAGCGCGCCTCGTCGACGCACTTGATGAGGGCGGAGATCTTGTCGGCCGCCTTCACCAGCCGCCGCAGGTAGAGCTCCTCCTCGCCCGCGTCCTCGGCCGGCCAGAACACGTCCTCGAAGGCGGGGCGCAGGTCCTCCGGCAGCGTGTCCAGAAGGCGCTTCTCGGCGCTTCTCTCCACGGCCTTGTATGCGTCGCGGATGCTGCCATCGTGGTACTTGACCGGCGTGGGCATGTCACCGGTAATGATTTCGGACGCGTCGTGATAGAGGGCCACGAGCGCCGCGCGCTCCGCGTCGAGCGCGCGGCCGTACCGCACGCTGCCGATCACGCATAGCATGTGCGCGATGGCCGCCACCTCAAGCGAGTGCTCGGAGAGGTTCTCGGGGCGCGCGCTGCGCATGAGGGCCCAGCGCTCTATGTACTTCATGCGCGAGAAGAGCGCGAGGAAGTGCGACTCTGGCGACTCGTGCGGCTCTTGCGGCTCTTGTGGCTCCTGTGACTCTGCCACGGTTCCTAGCCCTCGCTCTTCTGCGTGCTCTGGAGCGTTGCCATGAGGGCGGGGATGACCTGCTTCTTGCGGCTCACCACGCCGGGCAGGTTGGCCACGCCGTCCTGCGGCTCCGCGTCAAAGGCGCGCGCCACGATGTCCTCGGCGCCCTCGCCGTGCCAGAGGATCTCGCTCGAGGAGCTCTTGACGTCCGTGAACAGGTAGAACACGAGCGGGAGCTCCTCCTGGCGGGCGGCCTCGGGCAGGTAGGGCCCCACGAGGGCCTCCGCCGCCTTGCGGCTCTTCTCGGTCATGTAGCTGCCCTGGCCCACGCCAAACTTGACGTTGCCGCGGCTGAAGACCTTGAAGTCCGCCCCAAAGACCTCCTCGGCCGTGCGGCCCGTGAGGTCGGCCCCGGCCTCGAACATCTCGTCTGCGTAGGAGTCCACGTCCACGCCCGCGATCTGGGCGAGCTCGGCGGCGGCGGCGCGGTCGAGCTGGGTGCAGGTGGGGGAGCGGAAGGCCAGCGTGTCCGAGAGGATGGCCGAGAGCATGAGCCCCGCGATGCCGCGCGGGATCTCCACGCCGTTCTCGTGGTACATCATGTGGATGATGGTGCAGGTGCAGCCCACCGGCATGTTGCGGAAGTACGCCGGCGCCTCGGTCTCGATGGAGCCGATGCGGTGGTGGTCCACGATCTCCATGATCTCGGCCTGCTCGAGGCCCTCGACGGACTGCGAGCGCTCGTTGTGGTCAACGAGGATGACGTGCTTCCTCTTGGCGGTGAGCAGGTTGGGCGAGCTCACGAGGCCCACGTAGCGGCCGTCCTCGTCGATAACGGGGAAGAAGCGGTGGCGCGAGCTGGCCATGGTCTTGCGCGCGTCGTCCACGGTGGTGTTGACGCTCACCTTGAGGATGCCCTCGCGGAGCATCTTGGCGCGCACGGGGATGGACATGGAGATGATGCGCGCCGCGGCGTAGGTGTCGTGCGGGGTGGTGATGATGGAGCAGCCGCTGCGCTCGGCGGATGCCATGACCTCGTCGGAGACCTCGGCGCCGCAGCAGATGACCAGGCAGCTGGCCCCGGCCTCCACGGCGAACTGCTGGGTCTCGTGGCGGTTGGTCACGAGCACGACGTCGCCCGGCTGGACGGTGCCCTCCATCATCTCGGGCGTGGTGCCCACGCAGACCTTGCCGCCGGTCACGCGCGCGGTGAGGTCGCCGAGGAGCATCTCGCCCTTGAGCGTGTCGACGATGCTCGCGTAGCAGGTCTGGGACTCGCCGAGGACGGCGCTGTCAAAGACGTCCATGTTGGCGGTGGCGATGTCCTTGACGGTGATGACCCCCAGCAGGTCGTTGTCGGGGCTGACCACCGGCAGGGTGTCGATGTCCCTGTCCCGCATGATCTCCCAGGCGCGGCGCAGGCTGGTGGAGCCGTCGATCCCCTCCATCTCGCGGTAATCGACGTCCCGGATCTTGGGGTTGACGTCGGTACACATCCGGGGCGGGGTCACCCCGAACTTTTTGAGGACGAATTCGGTCTCCTGGTTCATCTTGTCGGCCCGGCGAGGCTCACAGATCAGGTCGCTGGTCTGGTTTTTCAGCTCCGCATAGGCGATGGCCGAACAGATGGAATCGGTATCCGGGTTGCGGTGGCCGATGACGACCACCTTGTGGGCTTCTTTAGGCATATTGCATTTACCTCCGCTTCGCTGTCCGCCCCTCCTGCACGGGGCAGGACAAACTCCTTACCTTTTATATTTTTATTGTAGCATATCCGGCCCCGAGGGTAAATAGTCCGCGGGGCCAAATGGCGGTCCCGGAGCGGGCAAAATTTTGCCGGCGGCCTGGCTTGTAATGGGCAGGGGTTTGTGCTATAGTATCGGTTGTAGTATACAACGCTTGCGGCAGGGCCCCCGTCCGGGACCCGCAAGGAGGAGGACATCTGTCATCATGACTGCATCTGTCAGCACTTCATCCAAACCCATCTTCACCCGGCGGCAGCTGGTCGCGCTGCTGCTGCCCCTGGTGGCCGAGCAGGCTCTCAGCGTCACCATCGGCCTGGCCGACACACTGATGGTCTCCTCGGTGGGAGAGGCGGCCGTCTCGGGCGTCAGCCTGGTGGACACCTTCAACACCCTGATGATCCAGATCATGTCGGCCCTGGCCACCGGCGGCGCGGTGGTCACCAGCCAGTACATCGGCCACCAGGAGCCCAAAAACGCCAAGAACACCGCCGTGCAGATCATGCTGGTGATGCTGGCCTTCAGCTGCACGTTGGCGCTGGTGGTGCTGGTGGGGCGGCACGTCATCCTGCGGGGAATCTTCGGGGCCATCGACGATGACGTCATGGCCTATGCCGAAACCTACTTCCTCCTGTCGGCCCTCAGCTACCCCTTCACCGGGATGTACAACGCGGGGGCGGCCCTCTTCCGGGCGCAGGGCAACAGCAAGGTCAGTATGCTGTCCAGCCTGGTGATGAACGTCATGAACATCGGCGGCAACGCCATCTTCATCTACGGCTGCAGGATGGCGGTCTTTGGCGCAGCGCTGGCCTCTCTGATCTCCCGGGCGGTGGCCTGCGTCGCGGTGCTCTGGCTGCTGCAGCGGCCCGCCAGCGCCCTGCGGGTGAACAGCGTCCGCAGCCTCCGCCCCGACCCCAAGCTGATCCGCCGCATCCTGGTCATCGGCATCCCCAACGCCATCGAGAACGGGATGTTCCAGGTGGGCAAGCTGGCGGTGTCCAGCCTGACCAGCACCCTGGGCACCGCTGCCATCGCCGCCAACGCCGTCGCCAACAACAACAACACCCTGCTGAACATCCCGGCCAACGCGGTGGGGATGGGCGCCCTGACCGTCCTGGGCCAGTGTCTGGGCACCGGGGACAAAAAGCAGGCCAAGCGGTACGGCGGCCTGATGATGGGCCTGGCCTACGCCGGCGCCTGGATCATGAACCTGGCCGCCTTCTTCGGGGGCAACCGGTTCATGCTGCAATTCTTCAACCTCTCCCCCGACTCGGAGGCGCTGGCCCTCGAGGTGATGGTCTGGTTCAACATCATCTCCCTCTTCATCTGGCCCTCCAGCTTCACCCTGCCCAACATCCTGCGGGCCGCCGGCGACGCCCAGTACACCATGGTGGTCAGCATCCTGTCGATGTGGCTGTTCCGGGTGGGCCTGTGCTACCTGCTGGTAGGCCATTTCGGCGGCGGCCTGCTGGCCATCTGGACCGGTATGTTTGTCGACTGGGCCTTCCGCTCCCTCTTCTTCATCATCCGTTTTGTCAGCGGCAGGTGGATGGAGCACAGTGTGATCTGAGTGCCCCGTCTGCAAGAGAAATTTCTTCATCTATTTGAGAAGCAAAAACTGCTCCCTTGTCCGTGTTGTGCGGATAGGGAGCAGTTTTCTTGTTGAGGCCCTCGCAGGCGGCTCTCTCCTGCCGCCGGGCTAAGGGCGAAGCAGCCCCCCGGCGCTTTTTGCCATCCCGCACAAAAAGACGCCGCTCGAACAGGGCCAGCAGAAGCTGGACCAGCCCCATCCCGGCCCCGATGGCCCAGAGGCGGAGGATGTACCGCCGCCGGTCATGGGTGTGGGCGAAGCCCTCAGCGGTACAGAAGAGGAAGAGGGGCGCACTTACCCGCCCCAGCATCGAGAACCATTCCGGCACCGCGCCGGTGAAGCCGAAAAAGTAGTGGACATGGTCAAAGACCATCAGCACCAGCGCGATCATCTTGAGCGCCGTCCCCGACAGTCCCTTTTGCCGAATCGTTGCAGTCGTCATGATTTGCAGTCTCCTTTGCTCTCTATAGTAGCACAAGGATACAGGACAAATCAAAGGAAATGATAAGGGGCGGGCCCTCTCCGTCAAGCCGCCCTGTGGGCATCTTGCCACCTCTTCCTCTGAGAGAGCTGGCGAGCGAAGCGAGACCGAGAGGGCAAAAAGCAATACGGGGGCCGGCTTACGCCAGCCCCCGCAGAGGGACCCT
>CAZCTE010000096.1:0-5614 GCA_964501395.1 uncultured Atopobium sp. | reverse complement strand
CGCTCATCAGCCAGACGAGCGAGAACGCCAGGAACGCCTCCTCGATTGGTGTGGGCCAGATGATCCTCGACGCCCTGGACCATGGGGCGAGGTGCATCTACGTCAGGCTCGGCGGGTCCGCTACGAGCGACGGCGGCACGGGCATGGCCGAGGCGCTCGGCGTCCGCTTCCTGGACGCGTGCGGTCAGCCCGTTCCCCGCGGCCTCGCCGGTCTCGAGTCGCTCGCCCGCATCGACCGCTCGCGCCTGGACGCACGGCTCGTGTCTGCGGAGATCGTTGCCCTCACCGACGTCACCAACCCGCTGACCGGCCCAACCGGAGCGGTGCGCGTCTACGGTCCCCAGAAGGGCCTCGCCGCTGACGATCTCGAGCGGCTCGACGGCTGGATGCAGCGCTACGCGGAGGTCCTGGGCAAGACCGTCGGCCGTGACGTGGCGTCCCTGCCGGGGGCCGGCGCGGCGGGCGGCCTGGGCGCGGCGCTCGCGGCCTTCTGCGGGGCGCGCGTCGCGCGCGGCATAGAGGCCGTGCTGGACGCCATCGACATCGACGACACCCTGGAGGGCGTGGACCTCGTCATCACCGGTGAGGGCCGCATGGACGCACAGTCCGCCTTTGGCAAGGCGCCCGTCGGGGTGGCACGGCGCGCCAAGCGGCACGGCATCCCCGTGGTTGCCATCGTCGGCAGCCGCGCGGAGGATCTCGGCGACGTCTACGACAAGGGCATCGACCTCGTGATCCCCATCGCAACCGGCCCCCTCACGCTCCGCGAGAGCATGGAGCGGGTCGACGTCCTCATCCCTCTGGCGGGGGAGACCGCCGCGCGCGCCTTCCTGCTCGGCCGGAGGACGTAGGGCGGCTGTTGGGCAGAAGCGCCAGGACAGTGGGACGCTCGGGGAAAGCAGGCCGTCCGCAAGCCGTACGCGCGTCGGCGCGATTGTGCGAGCGACGCGCTTCTCGTCCGGCTCCCGTGCGCTAGACTAGCGGGCAGAAACTGCGAGAAGCACGCGCCGGACCCGTCTCGCAGCGGGGCGAAACACGGCGCGCCGGCCCGGAGGTTGCCATGTCAGACGTGCTCGACCGCTTCATGCGCTACGTTCAGGTGGGGTCCCCCTCGGACCCGGACAACCTGGAGGAGACCCCGTCCACGGCGTGCCAGCACGACATGGCACGCCTGCTCGGCGGGGAGCTTGAGTCCGTGGGCTGCACGGATGTGACCGTTGACGAGCACGCCTACGTCACGGGCACGCTGTCGGCGTCCCCCGGCGCCGAGGGCCTGCCCGCCCTCATGCTCTGCGCCCACATCGACACCTCGCCGGACGCGCCGGCCATGGGCGTCCGCCCGCACGTGGTGCGCTACGAGGGCGGTCCGCTCGTCTCCGGCGTGGTGGACGGCGAGCCCGTCCAGACCACACCCGAGCAGGTGCCCGACCTCGCCGACCTCGTGGGCCAGGACATCGTGTGCTCGGACGGCACCACGCTGCTCTCCGCGGACGACAAGGCCGGCGTTGCCGAGATCGTGGCGCTTCTCGCCCGGCTCTCGGCCAACCCCGAGCTTCCGCACCCCGCCATCAAGGCCGCCTTCGTCCCGGACGAGGAGATCGGCCACGGCGCGAGCCTCCTGGACGTTGAGGCGCTCGGCGCGCGCTGGGGCTACACCGTGGACGGCGGGGCCCTGGGCGAGTTCAACTACGAGTGCTTCTCGGCCAGCGAGGCCACCGTCACCGTCCGCGGCGTGATGGTGCACCCAGGCAGCGCCAAGGGCGTCATGGTGAACGCCATCACCGTGGCCTCGGAGTTCCAGCAGATGGTTCCCGCGGCGGAGCGCCCCGAGCACACGGAGGGCCGCGAGGGCTTCTACCATCCCACGGACATCCAGGGAACCGCCTCGGAGCTTACGCTCAGCTACATCCTTCGTGACTTTGACGCGGACGACTTCGCGCGCCGTGAGCAGACCCTGCGGGACGTGGCCGACTTCCTCAACGCCCGCTACGGCGAGGGGACGGTAACGGTACGTATTCGGGAGCAGTACCGCAACATGGCCGAGCGCCTGGGGGACGCGGGCTTTCTCGTGGAGAACGCCCTCGCCGCAAACCGCGAGGTGGGCATCGAGCCCGTGGTGGTCCCCGCGCGCGGCGGCACCGACGGCGCCCAGCTCACGTTCCGCGGGCTGCCCTGCCCCAACCTGGCCGCGGGCGGCTACAACGCCCACTCCGTCCGGGAGTTCGTGCCGGTGAGGAGCCTGGAGCGGACGGTCGACATGCTGGAGCGCCTGGTGGCCAAGTTCGCGGTGCCGCAGGGCGAGCAGGGCCTCGCCCCCGAGGAGTAGCCCGTGAACCCCTGGCTCGTGGTCATAGCCGTGGCGTTCCCGCTGCTCGCGCTCTTCCGCGAGCACGTGGGCGGCGGGCGCTTCACGGAGCGCCACCACCGTCATCACGACAGCTTCGTGGTGTCGGCGGGCCTCACGAGCTCGATCGCGCTCGCCATGACCGTGGTCTCGGTGCTGGGCCTCGCGCAGGCCTGGATCTGCGTCACGGGCGACTCGGGCACGAACCCGGTGGCGGTCCTGGCGTTCAGCGACGCCTTCGTTGTCACCGCCTTTCTCCTGCGGTGGGCGCTCTGCCGCTACAAGGTGTCAGTTTTTGGGGACCACATGGTCATCACCCCGTTCGCGGGGAGGGACATCCAGGTAACCTACGCGCAGATCGACCGCATGGAGTGGTTCGGCGTCCGTCGGGGCTCGGGCATGCGCGGCCTCAACGTCTACGTGGGCGGCAGGCGCGTCTGCTGGCTGAGCAGCATCGTGGACGTGGAGCGTATCCTCATGAGCGTGGACCGGTTTGACGTGCTCCCAAGCGTCACGTAGCGCTTTTTGGCCAGGAGGTACTGCCGTGATAAAGCTGGTGCTCTCGGACATGGACAACACGCTCGTGCCGTTTGGCGCGAGCTTCGTGAGCGAGCGGACCATGGAGGCCATCCACGAGGTCATGGACGTGGGGGTGCGCTTTGGCCCGGACACCGGGCGGGACTACTTCGAGCTGCTCCGCTTCTTCCGCATGGACGAGACCTGCATCCAGACGGGCATCCTCTCCAACGGCAAGCGCGTGCGCGTGGACGGCGCCGCCATCAGGACCGTGCTCATTCCGCACGACTCGCTCGTGCGCATCGACCAGGCGCTGCGCCCGGAGAGGGGCATGTTCCTCGTGTGCTACCCCGAGGAGACCAACCTCCTCAACCCCGCCTACGGCGTGGGCACCACGAGCGAGGAGCTGGCCTACTACGAGAAGCTCGTCCGCTTCAACGGCGCCGTGGTGGACGAGGTGCCCAACGAGCCCTTCATCGCGGCCACCATCGCCTGCGCGGGCGGGCCCGAGGCCATGGACCGCTGCCGTCGGATCGTGGCCGAGGCGGCCCCGGAGATGCGGATCGTCTCGCCCGTTCCGGGGTGGTTCGACATCATGCCCCAGGGCGTCTCCAAGGCGGCGGGCCTCGACGCCATGCTCGAGGCGCTGGGCATCACGGCCGACGAGGTGGCCGTCTTCGGTGACGCCGAGAACGACCTCGAGATTCTCCGCAGGGTCCGTCACTCCGTGGCCGTGGCCAACGCGAGCGACGAGGTGAAGGAGACGGCCAACTACCACATTGGGGCGTCGGCGGACGAGGCCATGGCGGACGCGCTCTTTGAGGTGGCCCGGGCGGCCCGCGCCGGCGAGATGCCCGCGTTTCTCGCCTGACGGTTCCCTTACACCATGCGCCGTCCGAGCTGCCGTACCCTTAGTAGGGGGCAGACGGGAAGCGGCGGCCCAGGAGACGGAGGGCGGACAGATAACCGCAACCCAGGAGACAGGCAACGGCAGCACGTCAACCGCAATCCAAACGACAGGGGGACGGCACATGATCAAGCTCATCGCGTCAGACATGGACGGCACGCTGCTCGACGACGAGTCGCGGGTGCCCGAGGAGACCTTCGAGCTCATCCACGCCCTCAACGAGAAGGGCGTGCGCTTCGTGGCCAGCTCCGGCAGGCGCTACGACGTGCTGCGCCGCTTCTTCGAGCCCGTCCAGGACGAGATGGACTACGTGGCCTCCATTGGGACGCAGGTCTACGCGGACGGGCGTCTGCTCGACCGCGAGGTCTTCTCGACCATCTCCGTCATGCGGCTCTTTGAGACCACGCAGCACTTCGACTGCATACACCTCGCGCTCTATGACGAGACGCGCACCTACCTTCTCGACGACCAGGGCGCCTACATCCGGGAGCTGGACAAGGACCTCCCCGACGCGGAGCGCCTCTTTGACCCGCCCTCGCCGGACGTGAGCATCATCAAGGCGTCGGTGTGCTGCGAGCGCCCCGACCAGCTCATGGACATGGCCTACGTGCTCGAGCGCGAGCTGGGGGACTGGTTCACGTTCCTGCCGAGCGGCTCGTGCTGGATTGACGTGGTGCCAAGGTACGTGAACAAGGCCACGGGTCTGGAGCAGGTCATGCGCTACTGGGGCATCAAGCCGGACGAGGTCGTGGCCTTTGGTGACTCCATGAACGACTACGCAATGCTGCGCTTTGTGGGGCACCCCTACGTGATGGAGAACGCCCGCTACGCCGTGCGCCAGATCGCCCAGCGCGTGGTGGGCCGCAACTCAGACCACGCCGTCCAGAAGGTGATGCGGGAGATTCTTGAGAGCCTGTAGCGCACACGGCGGACGACGCGTGTTCGCGCAGCGTCCGTGGCGCGCCGGCCGCGTGCCGCCTTGGCTAGGCTGTGGCCCCCGCATGCCAGATCGCACCTTGCGCTTTGCTATATGAGATTTACGCCCGGCAGGAGCGTGGGTCGTCATACATTTAGCGGACCGAGCCGGCCGTTGCACGAAGGGACCTTGCACAAACATGACCAGCGTCCAGGTCAGTCGTCCCGGCGCCCGTGCTACGATACCCCCATGCCGAGCTGGAACATACATACCGCGCACGTCGAGCGGCTCCTCCGTGAGGAGGGCGCCGAGGCGCTGGGCATCCGCGACGTCAACGCCTTCCTTCTCGGCAACTTTGCGCCGGACATCTACGTGGGCTACATGGTGCCCAAAACCACCTACCGCATCGACTACAAGCTGACGCATCTCGCGCAGCGCGCGCACATCCCGCTGCCGCGCCACGAGGATTTCTGGGACTTCTACGTGGCGGGTCGGGACCGCGTGAGCGACCTCACGCTCGGCGCGTGGGCGCATCTGGTCTGCGATTGCGTCTACAACGCCCATACCCGCGCCTACCTGGAGAAAGTTGGCGTGACACCCGGCGAGCGGGCGCGCGTGGGCAAGCAGGGGGACTTCGCGCTCTTTGGCCGTACCCTTGACATTTCGCTCGTGCCGCACGTGGACGAGGCCCTGCTGGGCCAGTGCGCCGAGTTTGGCCCCTACACCATTCTGGAGCGGGACGCGCGTGCCGCGGTTGACGTGGCGGTGGGCATTGTCGAGAGGAACCGCGTTGAGCACGTGACGGGCACGCCCACATACCAGCTGCTCACGGCCGAGTTCTTTGAGTCGGCGCGTCAGGAGGCCCACGAGACCCTCGTCATTGGGCTGAGGAAGTTTGCCGCGAGGCTCTAGCGTTGCACCGTTGGGCAAG
>CAZCTE010000095.1:0-5650 GCA_964501395.1 uncultured Atopobium sp. | reverse complement strand
CCGGCGCTCACCAGATCGATGCAGCCCCACGGCGTATAGCCCAGGAGGTTCACGCCGTCGAGATCGACGGCGTCTCGCATCGCCTCGATATGCGCGCGCAGATAGTCGATGCGGTACGGGTCGTGCACGACAGGCTCGCCGTCCGGCCCCTCCACCAGCTCGTCGTACGTGCCCAGGCCGTTCTCCACGACCATGAGCGGCTTTTGGTACCGCTCCCAGAAGAGGTTGAGCGAATGGCGCAGGCCGTACGGGTCGATCGACCAGCCCCACTGCGTCTTGGGAATGTAGGGGTTGGTGTAGCCCGTCTCTATTGTCGCGCCCGCGTTCGAGACGGGCTTGGTGTCCTTGCCCGTCACCAGCGAGAAGTAATAGCTGTAACTCAAAAAGTCAACGGTGCCGGCCCGCAGAAGCTCCGCATCGCCGGGCCGCTCAGGCAGCGTGATGCCATCCCGCTCGAACTCGCGCAGCTTATAGCTGGGATAGTACCCGCGGCACATGACATCCGGATAGAAGAGCATCCGGCGCATGAAGGCATCGTTTGCCCTGACGTCCTCGGGGTCGCAGGTGTTGGGATAGCTGAAGATGCCGCCGTACATCATGCCGACCTTGTTCTTTGGGTCGATCTCGTGCGCCAGCTGCACCACGCGCGCGCTCGCCAGAAACTGGTGATAGGCGGCCGTCATGCGCGTCTGCTCGTCGGCGTCGGGAGAAACGCCGCCCGCCATCCACGGGTTCATCGACATGCAGTTGATCTCGTTGAAGGTGAGCCAGTAGCGCACCTTGCCCGCGTAACGGCGCAGGCAGGTCTCGGCGTAGCGCACGAAGCAGTCGACCGCCTCGCGGCTCGCCCAGCTGCCGAACTTCTGCATGCCAAGCGGCGTCTCGTAGTGGGAGAGGGTCACGAGCGGCTCGATGCCGTGGCGACGGCACTCGTCGAACACCGCATCGTAGTGCGCCAGCCCCGCCTCGTTGGGCTCTGGGTCGTCGCCGTTGGGGAAGATGCGCGCCCAGTTGATGGACATGCGGTAGGTCTTGAAGCCCATCTCCCCAAAGAGCGCAATGTCCTCCTTGAAGCGACCGTAGTGGTCGATGGCGGTATGGCTGGGATAGTTCTCGCCCTCGACGATGCCGTCGGTGATGCGGCGCGGCGTCCTCACGTCCCCGGCCGTCATGACGTCAGCGGTAGAAAGCCCCTTGCCGTCGGCAAGGTAGGCACCCTCGCACTGGTTCGCGGCCGTCGCCCCACCCCAGAGAAAGCCTTCGGGAAACGCCATGGTCACGCCCCTTTCTCATAACCGCCCCGCCGCACTCTCGGCGGGGACCTTGCGGTGCGCGCCGCCCCTCGGGCAGAACGGCGCGCACCGCAGCGGCCAAGCTAGGAAAGATCCTCGCCGTTGGTGGCGATGACCTTCTGGTACCAGGAGAAGCTGTCCTTGCGGTAGCGCTCGAACGTGCCCCGGCCACGGTCGTCGGCATCCACGTAGACGAAGCCGTAGCGCTTGCCCATCTCGCCCGTGGAGGCGGAGACCAGGTCGATGCAGCCCCACATGGTGTAGCCCATGAGGTCAACGCCGTCCTCCTCGACCGCCGCCTTCATGGCCGCGATGTGCCGGCGCAGGTAGTCGATGCGGTACGGATCGTGGACAACGGGCTCTCCAGCCTCGTTGCGCTCCAGCGTGTCAAAGGCGCCCAGGCCGTTCTCCACCACCATCACGGGAATCTGATAGCGGCCGTAGATCTCGCTCAGCGAGTAGCGCAGGCCGTCCGGGTCGATCTGCCAGCCCCAATCGCTCGCGGTAAGGTAGGGGTTCTTGGCGCCGCCCACCAGATTGCCGCTCGACTGCGCATGCGCGGGGTCGCACGAGACGCAGTTGCTCTGGTAATAGGAGAGGCTGTAGAAGTCGACGGTGCCACGCCTGAGCTCGTCAAGGTCGCCCGGCTCCATCTGCGGGGCCTCGACGCCGTAGTGCCGCCATACGCGCTCGGCATAGCACGGGTAGGCACCGCGCACCTGAACGTCGGCGCAGTAGTTGTTGAGCTCGTCCATCTGGTGCTGACATTCGATGATATCCGCGGGGCTGCAGGTGAGCGGATAGAAGGTCATGTACGCGACCATGCACCCAATCTTAAAGTCGGGGTTGATGCTATGCCCCAGCCGGACGGCACGCGCACTTGCCACAAACTGGTGGTGCAGCGCCTGAAAGCGCAGCTGCGGGATGTCAACCTGCTGGGTGAAGTCGCGCGTTCCCTCGTTCAAGATGCCAAGCCCCATGAAGTTGCCGAGCCGCATCATGCCGCAGTTGATCTCGTTGAAGGTGAGCCAGTAGCGCACCTTGTCGCGGTAGCGCGTGAAGATGGCCTCGCAGTAGCGCAGGTAGAGCTCGATGAGACGGCGATCGGCCCAGCCGTTGTAGCGCTGGGTAAGCGCGAAGGGAAGCTCGTAGTGGCTGATGGTGACGAGCGGCTCAATGCCCTGGGCATGCAGCTCGTCGAACACCTGGTCGTAGAATGCCAGGCCCTCCTCGTTGGGCTCCGCCTCCTCCCCCGTGGGAAAGATGCGCGTCCAGTTGATGGACAGGCGAAACACCTTGAAGCCCATCTCGCCCATGAGCGCAATGTCCTCCGCGTGATGGTGGTAGAAATCGCTTGCCACGTGGTTGGGGTAGTAGAGCCCATCCTCCCACGTGGGCGTGATGAGGCGCGGGGTGGCATGCGTGCCGTTCGTCATCATGTCTGCGCCGCTGGGGCCCTTGCCCCCCTCGTTCCAGCCGCCCTCGTACTGGTTGGCGGCGGTGGCGCCGCCCCACAGAAAACCCTCGGGAAAAGCCATGGTGGACCTCCTTTCTAAGAGAGGGCGCGGGGTGCAGGGTTTGCCCTGCGACCCCGCGCGCCTGCGACCAAACGGCCGTGCAGAGAATCCTAGGCCTCAGACGCCTCGGGCTTGAAGAGCAGGAACGTCGCGACAAAGGTAACGACCGCGCCCACGCAGATGCCGACGACCATCCAGACGAGGTTCATGATGTCGCCGCCCAAGAATACGGGCAGGCCGCCGACGATGCCCGCGGAGCCGGTGATGGCGTAGGCACCGGCGCCGCCGAAGGCCGCCACGAGCGCGCCGCAGAAGCTGCCAATCATCGCGCCGTACATGGGCGTCTTGAAGCGCAGGTTGACGCCGAACATGCCGGGCTCGGTCACACCGCCCACGACGGCGGTGATGGCGCAGGAGGCCGCGGTGGAGCGGATCTCCGCGCTCTTTGCCTTGATCGCCACGGCGGCACAGGCCACGCCCTGGTTGATGTTGGAGATGATCATGCCGGGCAGCACGATGAACTCCTGGCCGGAGGCCAGGGCAGCGAGCATGTAGGGCATGAGCGAGGAGTGCATGCCGGTCATGACAAGCCACGGGCATAGAGCGGCGAACACCGCAACGCCCACGAAGCCCGTGGTGTTGTAGAGCCACATGATGGCCTCAGAGATATAGGTGCCCAAGAAGGAGCCGAGCGGCGCGAGCACGCACAGCGTGAGCGGGACCATCACCACGAGGCTGAAGAAGGGCTCGGTGATGGAGCGAACGGAGTCTGGGGAAATGCGCGCAAAGAACTTCTCAACCGGCGCAAGGACCGCGCACGCAAGAATCGCGGGAATGATGCTTGACGAGTAGGACGCCGCATAGATGGGCAGGCCAAAGAGGTCGAGCGAGGTGCCCGCAGTAACCGCGGCGATAAAATCGGGGTGAATGAGCATGGCGCCCAGCAGCATGCCGAGACCCTGGTTGGCGCCAAACTTCTTGGCGGCCGTAGCGCCGATGAAGACGGGCAGGAAGTAGAACCCAGCATCGCCCACGAAGGTGAGAACGACATCGGTAGGCATGTCGGTCGTGAGGAGGCCGAACTGCTCGAGCAGCAGCACGACGATCTTGATGAAGCCCGCGCCGATCAGAAGCGGCGTCAGCGGGACGATAGATCCGGAGATGGCGTCGAAGACGGTATTGATCGAGAACTTCTTCTTGGGCGCGTCACCCAAGTCCTCGTCCACCGCGTCCTGACGGGCAAGACCGGTCCTCTCGGCGATGAGGTCGTAGGCGTCGCCCACAGCCTGACCGATGATGACCTGAAGCTGGTCGCCCATCCACTGGCAGCCCATGACCCCCTCGATCTTCTCGATCTCCTTGTCCTGCACGATGCTCTTGTCCTTCACGTTGAAACGCAGGCGCGTCACGCAGTGCGTGAAGAAGCTGATGTTGTCCTTGCCGCCCAGAAGCTCGACCACGCGCTCGGCGAGCTCGGCATAGCGTTCTTTCCTTGCCATGATGGACACCCTTTCCCTGTTGTGACCAGACGCGCGGCGGTACGCGAACCTTCGGGTCCTCCCCTACCGATCCGCTTCGCGCCGCGACCCGCTCCCTTCCTTGATGCAAACCCTGCTCACATGAATCACCAGGTAGAGCTTCTCGTCGTCGGAAAGCTCAGCGCCTTCCCACTCCCGCGCGATGTGGCTCGCGATCTTCTCAACGCACGCCACGCCCTCGGGATAGCGCTCCTCGATGCCGCGGAAGCCCTCGACCACCGAGCTGTCGAGCGCGGCGCCGGTGTGGAGACGATCGAAGAGATAGCGCATGTGGGTCGCGTAGCGCGAGAACGCAAACGAGCTGCGGTCGATTTGCACTCCGAAGAAGTCCTCGATGAGCTCTGTCACGTCCTCGAGCATGTCCTCGTCGGCTCGAACGCGCTCGCGCTCCGCGGCGCTCACCTCCTCTATGCGCGCGTTTACGATGCACATGGCTATGCCTGTCGCCTCGTCGTTGGGCAGGGCGGCGTTGAAGGTGCGACGGACGCGGCGAAGAACGTGCCGCGCGAGCCGATACTCGTCGGGGTAGGTCTGCTCCACGTCGTAGGCGAGCGGCATGCGCACGTTGATGCCCTGCTTTGCGCGCTTGATGGCGAAAGCCAGGTGATCGGCCAGAGTGAAGGCGAAGTTGGGGCTCAGGGCGTACGAGATCTCGGAGCGCACGTACTCGGCGCTCGCGATGGCGAAGTCGAGCACCTCCTGCGGCAGGTCGTTGATCGCCGAGAGGAAGCGCGGGTCCACGTTGTAGAAGGTGCGTTCCACCTCGCTAAGCGCCACATTCCGCGGCAGCTTGCCAAAGCCGATTCCCCTGCCCATGGCAAGGAGCTCGTTACCGGCGTCATCCTCGCACACCGCCACGTTGTTGTTAATCCGCCGTATCGCCCGCACGTCTTTCCTCCTCCCTTGGTTCACCCTGGGGTGCACGCTCCCCGTCACCCGTCATCTACGGCCGCTGAAAACGAGAAACTCCCTGAAACACGACGACCCGGCGCTCCTGCGCCCGGGCCCGGTCATGCCTCAGGGAGTAACATTCCGGAGAGCTATGCGATTGTGAGCAAAGTAGGTCATGCCCCGTATGGGTAACATCCCTGCGGCTTAGACTACGATTGCGCGGTGCTCAGAATTGCAGCAAGATGGGCGAGCGACGTCTTTTTCTTGGTAAGCGGGAGGCGCCGCGCGTAGGGCTTGGGGTATGCGCTCGACCTGTGAGGGCATGCGCTCTCGGCGAGAGGGTATGCGCGCACCCGCAAGCTTGATGCGCCATCCTGTGTTACATCTTAGATGAGTATGGCCCCATGACCAC
>CAZCTE010000094.1:0-5726 GCA_964501395.1 uncultured Atopobium sp. | reverse complement strand
GCCCGGCGACTATCTCTCTGGCAGCGAGACCGCCTCGAGGCCGCGCAACCGGCTCCTCGCCCAGACGCCCTACCAAACGCATGAGACGGATTCTCATATCGAGTGGGAACCTGGTCCACGACCCACTTCTGCCTGGTCTGGGCGAGCCGGTTGTGGGCGATGACTCTGAGCAGCGGGTGCACGCGTAGTCGTCGCCCGTCGAGGCCCGTCAGCCTCCTACAGCGCCCACTGGGCGCTCTCTCGCTGCAGGCGCATCATGCGGGCGAACAGGCCGTCGCGCTCCATGAGCTCGACCGGGGTGCCCTGCTCGATAACCTGCCCGGAGTCGAGGACCACCACCTTGTCGGCGTCCGCCACCGTGCGCATGCGATGGGCGATCACAATGACGGTCTTGCCGGCGAGCAGCCGCGAGAGCGCCTGTTGCACCTGCGTCTCGTTCTCCACGTCGAGCGAGGCGGTGGCCTCGTCGAGCAGGACGATGGGCGCGTCCTTGAGCAGCGCCCGCGCGATCGAGATGCGCTGTCGCTCGCCGCCGGAGAGCCGCGCGCCGTTCTCGCCGATCATCGTGTCGTAGCCCTGCGGCATGCGCGAGACGAAGTCGTCGCAGTTGGCCGCCCGCGCGGCGGCGAGCACCTCCTCGTCGGTGGCGCCGCGCCTTCCTAGGCGGATGTTGCCCATCACGGTGTCATCAAAGAGTGTGACGTCCTGGAACACCATGGAGAAGTCCCCCAGCAGCGTCTCGGGATCAACCTTCGTCACGTCGACGCCGCCCACGGTCACGCGTCCGGACGTCGCGTCCCAGAAGCGGCAGGCAAGCCGCGCGCAGGTCGACTTGCCGCTGCCGCTCGGCCCAACGAGGGCCGTCACCTCGCCCTCGCGCGCCGTGAAGCTCACCTGCGAGAGGACCTGCTCGCCGTTCCCGTAGGCAAACGACACGTCATCGAACACGACGTCATGGCCGTGCGGGGCGTACGAGTCCGAGCCGCCCGCCAGCGGCTCGTCGTAGAAGGACCGCATGCGCTCGCTCGCCGTCTTGGCCGCAAACAGCTCCGCGATGAGCATGAGGCACTGGTCGAACGGCGCGTAGATGCGCGACACCACCAGAAGGAAGCAGAACAGCGTCATGAAGTCGCAGGTGCCCTCGAGGACGAAGGCGGCTCCCGCCAGCACGGTGGTCGCGATTCCAAGCCGCAGCACGATCTGGGCGCCGTTCACGCAGATGCCCATGACGACCTCGCTTTTCACGGTCTGGCGCTCCGCCTCGTCGATGTGGGCCCGGATGCCGTCCAGGTAGCGCTCCTCCTGGTTGGTCGCGCGCACCTCGCGCACGCACTCGAGCGCCTCCTGGATGTCCTCGGACACGGCGAGGTTCCTCATGCGCGTGGCACGCGCGAGGGGCGAGAGGAACCGCCGCGACGCGAACAGCAGCCCCAGCGCCGCCGGCGCGCTCCACAGCGCCGCGACGGCGAGCCGCCAGTCGAAGGCGAGCAGCCCAACCGCCGCGACGCCCAGCGTGAGGTAGGCGCCGTACAGCTCGGGCAGCACGTGGCTGTAGGCGTGCTCGATGGTTTTCACGTCCCCCATGATGGTCTCGGTGAGGTCGGCCAGGTCGCGCCTGCCAAAGAACGAAAGCGGCAGCTTGCGCAGGCGCTCCGCAAGCCCAATGCGCTGGCGGCCGCTCTCCTTGTAGATCACGCCGTACTGGTAGTAGTAGGCAAAGTACTCGGTGACGAAGAGGACGACGATGAACGCGGCGAGCCCCAGGGCGTACGGGCCGATGTCGGGCAGCGGCGTCCCGTCCGTCAGGTGGTCGACAAACGCCCCCATGGCGAGGGACAGGATGCCCACGCCGGCGAACACCGCGACGTTGGACACGGCGGTCCATGCCGCCCCCAGCCTGACGTTGCGGACGCCCTCGTCGGTGAGGCCGTACTTCTCCTTGATGGACACCTAGGCCACCTCCTCGGATGAGATCCTCCAGCTGACCGCCTGCTCGTAGTCGGCCCACATGCGGGCGTACAGGCCCCCGGCTGCCAGGAGCTCGTCGTGCGTCCCCTGCTCCGCCACGCGCCCCCTATCGAGCACCACGATCTTGTCGGCGTTGCGCACGGTGGAGAGCCGGTGCGCCACCATGAGCACCGTGCGCCCGCGCGCAAGCTCCGAGAACGCCCTCTGGATCTTGGCCTCGTTCTCGGGGTCGGCGAACGCCGTCGCCTCGTCGAGCACCACCACGTCGGCGTCCTTCAGGATGGCGCGCGCGAGCATGAGCCGCTGCACCTCGCCGCCGGAGAGGTAGACGCCCCGCGCGCCGTAGACGGCGTCCATCCCCTGGGGGAGCTTCTCCACGATGTCGTCGCACTGGGCTGCGTGCAGCGCGGCCCGCACCTCCTCGCGCGTGGCGTCGGGGCGTGCCGCGCGCACGTTCTCAAAGATGCTCTGCCTGAACAGGCGATTGGCCTGGAACACGAAGGCCACGCGGTCCATGAGGTCGTGCGGGTCCATCTCCCGCACGTCGACGCCGCCAAAGAGCACGCGGCCCTCGTCCGCATCCCAGAGGCGCGGCACCAGGCTCGCCGCCGTGGTCTTGCCGCCGCCGGAGGGCCCCACGAGCGCCACCGTGGAGCCTGCGGGCACCTCGAAGCTCACCTGGCTGAGCGCGGGCCCCTCCGCCCCCTCGTAGGTGAAGCTCACGCCCTCGAAGGCGATGGAGTTGTCCCGGGGCGCCCGCGGGCTCTGCGGCGCCTCGATCACGGGCGCCGCCAGGACCTCCTCGACGCGTGACACGGCGTCGGCGGCGGACTGGAACGCCTCGGACATGAACATCACGCGCGTCATCGCCGTGGGGATGACCGCCGAGAAGATGGCGTAGAACGAGAAGTTCGCCAGAAAGGTCCCAAAGTCGCCCTCCCCGGGGGCCAGAAGGATGGCCACCGGCACGAGAAGCGCCGCTACGCCGTTGATGACGGTGAGCGAGAGCGACTGCGGCGTGCGGCACCACGTGACGGCGTAGTCCTGCGCGAGCCGCGTGAAGTCCTGGATGGCGTCGTGGAAGGCCCTGAACGAGTGGACCGTCTGCTGGAACACCTTGACCACGGGGATGCCGCGCACGTATTCGGTGCCCGTCTTGTTCATTCTCACGAGGGCTTCCATGTAGCGGGTCATGAACTCCATGCCGCGGCCGGCCATCATGGAGAACATGCAGGCAAGCGACAGGACCACCGCCACCAGGCAGGCGAGCCCGAGCCTCACGTCAAAGACGAAGAACAGCACGAGCATGCCGGCGGTCATGGCGACCGAGCCGGCCGCGTCGGGCAGCTTGTGCGCGAGGAGGCCCTCCGTCTCCGCGGCGCAGCCGTCCACCACGCGGCGCAGCGCGCCCGAGGCGTGCGTGTCAAAGTACCCGAGAGACGCGTGCATCAGGTGCTCGGTCGCCCGCTTGCGCATGTTGGACGCGCAGCGGAACGCCGCCAGGTGCGCGCACATGAGCCCCGCGAAGTACAGCAGGATGGACGCGGCGGAAAGCCCGAACGCCCACCATCCGTACGAGGCGATGCTCGTCGCGGCGCTCCAGTTCGGCGCGACCGCGATGAGGTCGCGTGCCACGAACCAGATGCAGACGTAGGGGCCAAAGCCCACGAGCATCGACACCGCCGACAGCGTGCAGCCCAGATACGTGAGCGCCTTGCGCGGCCCGGCGAAGTCGAGCAGCCGCCCGACGGCGCCTCGCCTGCGGGGCGGCTCTCCCGTTTGGTTCATGCGAAACCCCCAATCCCTGTCGTGCGCACCAACGGCATCATCCGGACGGCGGATCCAAGACCGTGGGCGCCCTTGAAAGTTAGAAATAGCTAACATGGCAGTATGGACGAGCCGTCCCTCGAACCGGGAATTGGGGGACACCCTCGAAACGAATCGGGACAATCACGAAACGCAGGAGCAAGGGCATGGGCATGGGCATGGGCGCAGTGCGGTCACATCTCCCGCAGCATCTGCGGGCCTTCGTTGAGCCGCAGATAGAGCAGCTCTCCTTCAACATGGAGCCCCTTCGCTGCGGGCTGTACGCGACGCTTCCGGAATCGCTCGGCGAGGGATTCCTCTGGACGGCGGCGCTCGGCGAGGACTGCCTCGTCAGCGTGCACTCGCTGCGGCTGAAGAGGCCGTTCGTTCTCGAGGAGCGCCCCTCGGACTTCCTCTGCGTCTTCTCGGGGTCGAGGGCGACGCTCCGCTCGCTGCCGAACGCACCCGTCGAGGCGATCGCGGAGCGCGAGAACCTCGTCGCGTTCTCCCAGGCGGGCGGGTCCACCCGCTGCCTGCTGCAGGCGGGAACGCTCTATGAGTCGACGAGCGTCACCTACACGCCGGGCTATTTCGACGACCTGAGGAAGAGGTTTCCCAACGACTTCGGGGGTGCCGAGGCGGCGTTTCGAGCGTTCGGTCCCGCGGATCCTCCCGTCGAGCTGCGCGTCCTTCTCAGGTCGTTCACCCCCGAGCGGGCATCGCTGCCCGGAGCCGCGCCGTTCTTCCACGCGAAGGCGCTCGAGGCGGCGCTCGCCTTTTCCCTTCCGCCCAGACTTGACGCCCATGACGAAGCGAGACCTGCGGACCGTGAACTCGTTGAGCAGGCGGAGCAGATCATCTCGACGAGACTGTCCCAAGGACTCACCGCACAGGCGATCGCTGACGAGCTCTACGTGAGTCGATCGCGGCTCTACAACGCCTTCAAGAACGTGCGCGGGACGGGGGTGGCGGAGCGCCTTCGCGCGAAGCGCATGGAGGCAGCCCGCAACTTCCTTGTCTGCGGGAAGAGCGTGGCCAGCGTGGCACGCGCAGTGGGGTACGCGCGCACCTCGGCGTTTGACGAGGCCTTTCGCCGGGCGTTTGGGTGCTCGCCCTCCCAGTGGCAACGTCGCGGCCCCGGCACCTGAAGAACGACTCGTCCTTGGCACCGACGAGCGGCATGCGCCTCACGATGGCGCCGGATGTCTCTACTCGTTGGGATTGATGAGCTCGAGCGCCTCGAAGGTCGCGGTGGCGGGGTCGAACTCGTAGACGGTGATGCCGCAGTTGCCGATTCCGCTTTTGCCATGGCGAATCCGACTCTCGGCCTCGGGGCCCAGGGCGCGGAGGAACTGCGCCAAGGCGGCTCCGTGCGACACCATGAGAACGGACTCGTGGTCGGCGCGCTGCATGAGCGGGGTTATGGTCTCGAGCAGGCGCGCGCGAAACGCCATCTCGCTCTCACCGCCGAACGACACGTAGAAGTCCCCGTAGGGGAGCGGCGGGTTCACATCCTCCTTGAGGCCCTCGAACGAGCCGAAGTTCCACTCCTTGAGGCCCTTCACGCGCTCGTAGGGGAGCCCTTCCTGCCCGCACTCGGCGAGCACGAGCTCCAAGGTGTCCACGGCGCGCTCGAGCGTTGAGCTGTAGGCGTGGTCGAACACGATGCCGTGCTCGGCAAATCAGCGCCCGGCGCCTCGGGCCTGCTCGATGCCGAGCTCGGTGAGGGGCGAGTCGCACCATCCCTGCTTGCGGTGGAGCACGTTGAAAAGCGTCTGGCCGTGGCGCATGAGATAGAGTTTGGACATGGGGGCTCCTTTATTTGGGCGTACGCCGGATACGAGCATAACACCTGTGTACGGCGCTATGTGGTTAACTGGGGCAAGCCCGCGCGACGTCTGGTTCTACCGGGACTCGAAGAAGCGCGAGATCGATTTGGTCATTCAGGACGG
>CAZCTE010000093.1:0-5729 GCA_964501395.1 uncultured Atopobium sp. | reverse complement strand
CGCCACGACCTCACGCGCTCTTTCTGACAATCTCAAGACCCACCTTGATCGTCTTGGTTCTTCCGAACATGCGCATATCCAGGTAGGCCAGCCGCTTGTGCCTGTCGACCTTCTTAATCTGGGCCTCGTGGCCCACGAGGGGCCCGTCAGTCACGATCACGCGGTCGCCCTCGATGACGCCCACGCTCGTCTCCACGACCTTGTCGTTTGGCTTCATGAGACCGCTCAGCCACGCGACCTCGTCCAAGCTCAGGGGAGTTACTCGCTCGTCGCTCACGCCCAGCAGGCGCGTTAGTGCCGGAACGCTCGTCAGGCGACCCATCACCTGCTCGATGTGGTCGGTCTCCACAAACAGATAGCCGGGAAAGAGCGTCTCCCGGACGGTTATCCACTGCCCGCCCGCGCGCCTAAAGACCTCCCGGCGCGGGACGTAGCAGTCCTTGATTTCGTTGCTCAGAATCTTGTTGACGAGGTCGCAGACGTGGTTCTCCCTGCCGCCCACGACCTGTATGACGTACAGGGGCATCCGCGCCTCCCTCCCGGGGCGCCTGACGCGTGGGTTTTCTTATGCGGAGACGGGGTCGTGGGCGACACAGCTTGGCGCGAGGCCACCTGGCAGCACGGCACCATACGGCTTTGCCCTACGCGCAGCGCAGCCCAGCTTCGCTAAAGCAGACGCTGCACAGCTCCGCTGCTGACACAGCGCTGCCAGCAACCTGCCACGACGCAGGCATAAGAAAAACTGCCCCGACACAGCGACGTATTCACTCCCCAGAAGCCCCGGACAACGCGCCCTCGGCGACGATTGCTGACCTTCCGGATATGTACGCAGGAATAACCTGCCGGTTTCCTGCCCTGTGCGCAGTGCGCACCATCGGTATTTATACAACAATGCGCACGGGGCAGAAAATCAGGTCACGAACCCTTATGTTCCTGTAACAGGGCTGAAATGCGCCCCCAGGGGATACTCGCGCACGACCTGTGCGAGATAGCGGTAATGCTCGGGGCGGTGCGCGTCGCTCGCCACGTAGCTGTAGAGCCGCCGCTTGAAGAGCCGTCTCGCGGGGCGTCGCTCGCGCCCCAGCCGGCCGCCGGCCACAAAGTCCGCGGACGCCTGGAGCTTGCAGCCCATCTCCACCAGGCGCTCGGCGAGGGAGACGTCCCGCTGGATGGCGCGGTAGCGCTCCGGGTGGGCCACAATCACCACGTAGCCCATGCCCTGCAGCTCATAGATGGTGCGCTCGTAGTCGTCGAAGTCCGCCGCCGTGCAGCCGGGGTCCAGCTCAAGAAGGAACTCGCCCGTCCCCTGGAAGGCCAGGCGGTCCGCCCACTCCCGCACGCCCAGCTGCGCGAGCTTTCTGTGCGCCACCTCAAAGCCCATGGTGAGCGGCATGTCCGTGTGCTCCCTGAGCTGGATGAAGGCGCCCACCATGGCCTCGTAGTCGAAGTAGGGGCTGCGGGCGTGCGGCGTGCACACGATCCTCGTCACCCCAACGGCGCGCGCGGCATCCACCATGGCGAGGCTCATCTCCAGGTCCCGTGCGCCGTCGTCAACGCCGGGGAGGATGTGGCAGTGCAGGTCGCGCACGAGCGACTACTCCTCGTAGTCGCGCGGGGTGTAGCCGGTGTCAACGAGGAACTGCGCCGTGGTGTCCGGGGACGCCGCCGGGGGCGCCGCCACGGGCTTCACCACACGGTCCTTCGCGGACGCGGAGCGCGACCCTGCGGGGCGCGAGCCGCCCGCGCGGGAGGCGGCGGCATGCGTGGCCATGGGGCGGAGCGGCACCTCGTTCATGGCGGGGATGCGCTCCTCGTCTTTGCCGTCCGCCGCGGCGCCCTTCTCGTCCGAGCCGGAGTCGTCCGAGCCGTAGTAATCGTAGTAGTAATAGTCGCCCGGATCGTCGCCGCAGCGGTTGAGCACCACGCCCACCACGTTGGCCCCGGCCTTCTCGAGTTGCTCGTAGGCGGAGACCACGGCGTCGCGACGCACGTAGTTCTGGCCCACCACGAGCAAGGTGGCGTCTGCCACGGAGCTCACCACGGCCGCGTCAACCACCGCGGAGATGGGCGGGGTGTCAAAGATCACGTAGTCATAGGAGCCCTTGAGCTGGCGCACGAACTGGCCAAAGCGGCGCGACGCGAGGATGTCCGCCGGGTTGGGGATGTGCGGCTCGGCGTCCAGGAACTGGAGGCCCGTGGTGGACGTCTGCATGACCACGTCCTCAAGGCGCCTCTGGCCCGCGAGCACGGCGTAGAGGCCCGCGCTCGCATGGAGGCGCAGGCGGCCGGCCTGCGTGCGGTGGTGCATGTCGCACTCCACCAGCAGGACGTACTTGCCGGACTGCGCGATGGTCTTGGCGAGCTCGTAGGCGATGGTGCTCTTGCCCTCGCCCTGGACGGCGCTGGTTACCACCACGGTCTGGACGGGCTCGTCCACCGAGGCAAAGCGCATGTTGGCAAAGAGCGTCTTGAGGGCGTTCTGCGCCACCACGCGGTCGGCACCGCCCTTCTTGCTCTTGCTGTTCTTGCGGCTCACTGCAGGCCCCCCTTCACCTCGGGAATGCGGCCGATCACGGGCACGCCGAGAAGCTCCTCGACGTCCTCCTTGCCGCGGACCCTCGTGTCGAGCATGTCCATCACCACGACGATGGCCACGGCGAGGAAGAGCCCCGCCATGAGGGCCACCGCCACGTAGAGCGGCCGGTTGGGGCCGCTGGGCGAGGTGGGCTCCACGGCCTCGTCGATGAGGTTGACTGACTCGACGTCCATGACGTCGCGCGCGACCTCCGAGACGTTCTCCACCATGATGTTGGCCACGCTGGCCGCGCCGGACGCGTTTGTGCCGGTGACCGAGAGGGTGATCACGCGCGAGGTGGTCTCGCTGGAGACGGAGACCTCGAAGTCGTTGAGGTCCTCCAGGCCCAGGTCCTCGGCGGACTGCTCGAGGATGCGGTCGCTCTGCAGCAGCGTGGCCACGTCGTTGGTGATCATCTGCGAGGCGGAGAGGTCCGTGGAGAGCGTGCTGGAGCTTGAGCTGGTGGTGCTGGTGCTGGAGCTGGCGAGCACGTACATGCTCGCGGTGGCGGTGTAGGTGTCCTTCATGCAGAGGTAGGCGTACCCGCCCATACCAAGGGCGCAGATGAGGGGAAGGATGATCACCAGCCTGAGATGCTTCTTGAGAAGCTGTAGGAGCTCGAGGAGTGTCATGTTGGGCGCAGCTCTCTTTCCGTAGGGGCCACGTGCGGGCCCGCGCTTGTCGGGCGGGTGCACGGCAGGCTACGTTACCCTTCCCGCCGTGGCCCATGTCCTTAGATTCGGTATTTGCACAACAATAGTATCACTGCGCCTGCGCGTGGCCTGCGCGTGGCCTACGCCCCGGCTCCTCTCCGCCACCGCGCTGCCGCCTCGCCGCCACTTCTCGGCCGTTTCTCCCCCTCCGAGCCGTCACGCGGCCGCCGCCTCTCCCACCTCCGCCGGACGGTACGCCTCCCCGGTGCGCTCCAGCGCGAGGATCACCCGCACGAGCTTCTTGCACGCGTGCGAGATCGCCACGTTGTAGTGCTTGCCCTCGGCGCACTTCTTCCCCAGGTACGCCGCGAACGTGGGGTCATAGCGGCAGACGTGCTTGGTCGCGTTGTAGAGGGCGTAGCGCAGGTAGCGCGAGCCGCGCTTCTCCATGCGGGGGTAGCAGTTGCGCAGCTGGCCGGACTGGTACGTTGACGGCGACATCCCCGCGTAGGCGAGGAGCTTGTCGGCGGACTCAAAGCGCGAGAAGTCGCCCGCCTCGGCGATGATCATGGCCGCCATCCTGAAGCCCATGCCGGGGATGGTGGTCATGGGCGAGGCGATCTCGCGCATGATGGCCTTGATGAAGCGCTCGACCTCGTTCACCTCGCTGCCCAGCTCGCGCGCCATGCGGATGGTGTGCTGGAGCTCGAGCGACTTGGCGGGCGAGCGCGTGCCAATGGACGTGCGCGCGGCCTCGCGGATCTCCTCGGCGGTGCCGCGCCCGTAGTGGCCGTTGGAGCTGCGCTCAAGGAGCTCGGCGAGCTCGAAGACGCTGGCGCGCGCCACCTGGTTGGCGCCGGGGAAGCGCCCCAGCAGCTCGTAGACCGAGCGCATGTGGAGCGAGGACACCATCTTCTCCAGCTCCGGGAAGAGGATGCACACGAGGCGCGAGATGGACTGCTTGAGCTTGGCGCGCTCGCGCACCTTGTCGAAGCGGTAGCGCGTGAGCGACTTGAGGTCCTCGGTGCGGCGGGCCTCCGCGCGGTACGACACCAGGCCGGAGTCGGTCATGAGCATGGCCGCGATGGTGCGCGCGTCCACGCGGTCGGTCTTGGTCTTGCGGAGGCTCTGGCTCTTGCGGTAGAGGGTGGTGGAGAGCGGGTTGAGCACGTAGACGGGCAGGCCCGCGTCCACGAGGAAGGCGAGCAGGTTGGTGCCGTAGTGGCCCGTGGCCTCGAGGCCAACGCGGACGGCGGGGGCCTCTCGTCCCGCGGGACCTTCTCGCCAGCCGGCGCACTCCCCTATCCGCGCCAGGAGGGTCGCGAACCCCTCCTGGTTGTTGGGGATAACGAAGGAGTCCGCGAGGATCTCCCCTCCTTCCCCGATGATCAGGCAGTCGTGCTTGTCCTTTGCGACGTCGATGCCAACGGCGATCATGGTGCCACCTCCCTGGTCGGGGCGTCTCCTGCACAGTGATTCTTTCCGTTTTGGGAGGTTGCGCCCGGGCGGCCCGAGGCGCCAACGGCGGGGCGCATGGCGGATTGGTCCCGAGGCTCAGTATCGCGTCGTGGCTCATAATTAACATGCACTGAACGCGAGTCGGAGAAATGCCAACTGGGCTTTTATCAAATTTCAGCTAACCAATGCATGTTAATTTCTCGAGTTGGCTGAGTATGGGCCAAACGTGCCACGAGCAGGATTGAGGCGGAGGGGGAAGTGACAATCCGGGAGTTCTTGGTCGTCCCAACTCCCGGCCGATGCGCGTCATCAGGACTTTCAGTCACTCAGCCGCCACTCGGATCACTAAGACAACCGCGAAAGCGCGGGCGCCGCTGTCGGAGCCTTTCAAGAACCGTCGAGCGGTAGGAGTCAACGACCAATCAGCGGCCCCGCCAGAAGCCCTTCTCGAGGGGGTGCTCCCCTGCCGCAACCCGCGCGGCAGTGGGCCTGAACTAAGCAGGGCTTATCTATTTACACTATCTGAAAGAAGCCCTACGGCGACGACCTGCAAGATTGCGGCAAGCGGCGCTGGTTGGGCGCCGAGCGTCCTGCGCGCGGCGAGCAGCCCGGGCGCCAAGCGCCGCGGCCGCGCGCCGATGCGCCCCTACGCGAAGAGCTCCTCGTCGAGCTCGGCGAGCTCGGCGGGCACGTCGTTCTCGTCGCACTCGAACGACTCGGCGACGGCGCGCGCCTGGAGACGGCGAAGCCCCGCGAGGTCCTCGTTGCCCTCGCGCTCATAGAGGGTGGCCAGGCGGTCGAGCGCGTAGCAGACGTAGCTGGCGACGGAGTCGCCCATGCCGGAGAGAACCATCATCGTGACCAGCGAGTCCGGCGCGAGGGCGAGCGCGGTGGAGGATTCCAGCTCGAGGAGCTCGCCGATCTGCCGCTCGACGTCCGCCGTGCCGGAGGCGTCCCCGTCCGCGACGCGCCGGAACGCCTTTGCCACGCCCTCCGTGAACTGGCTGATCAGCTCAAGGATGTAATCCCGCTCCAGCATGCGC
>CAZCTE010000092.1:1368-5817 GCA_964501395.1 uncultured Atopobium sp. | reverse complement strand
TGACCATGATTATTGTTGCGCCGGCGGCGTTGAGCTGCTCGAAGCTCTCCAGGAGACGCCGGGAGTTCTTGGAGTCGAGCGCGCCGGTGGGCTCGTCCGCGAGCACGAGCGAGGGGTTGGTGACGATGGCCCGCGCCGCCGCCACGCGCTGCCGCTGGCCACCTGACATCTCGTGCGGGAACTTGTCGAGCACGTCCGTGACGCCAAGCTGGCGCGCCACGTCCTCGACGCGCGGCGTGACCTCCCAGGCGGGCACGCGGTTGATCGTGAGCGCCAGGGCGATGTTCTCGCGCGCCGTGAGCGTGTCGAGCAGGTTGGAGTCCTGGAAGACGAAGCCGAGCCGCTCGCGGCGGAAGCGCGAGAGCTGGCCCGCGCGCAGGGCGGTGATGTCCTCGCCGTCCACGTAGATGTGGCCGGAGGTGGGCCTATCGATCGTGGAGATGCAGTTGAGCAGCGTGGTCTTGCCCGAGCCGGAGGGACCCATGATGGCGATGTACTCGCCGGCGGCCACGTCGAAGGACACGCCGTCGAGGGCGCGGGTGACGTTGGAGCGGGTGCCGTAGAGCTTCTCGACGTCCCGGCAGGAGAGGACGGGGCGGGTTGGGGTCGTGGGGGTGGCGGGCTTCTCGGCGCGCGCGGCGCTGCCGGTGCCGGCGCTGATCTGAGCGGGTGCCGTCATGGGCGCTCCTCTCGTCGTGGGTGCAGGTACGAGACCATACTCGCCCGCGGGCGGCGGCGGTGCCATCGCGGGGGCTTATCGCTGCCTTACGATTTCGCAAGGTCGCGAGCCCCCGCTACGCGCGGTCGACCATGTCCGGGAAGCTCAGGCACACCGTGGTGCCCGCGCCCTCCTCGGACTCCAGCCACACGCCCACGCCCATCTTCCCGCAGAGCTCCCGCACCAGGTAGAGGCCCATGCCGGTGGAGCTGCCAAAGCGCCGGCCGTTCTCGCCGGTGAAGCCCTTGTCAAAGACGCGCCCCACGTCCGAGGCCGGGATGCCCACGCCGTCGTCGGCCACGTAGAGGCGCGTCACCCACGCGTCCAGGCCCGTCTCCACGCGCTCCGCCCAGATGCGCAGGTGTCCGCGGCCGTCCCTGTCGCTGCGGTACTTTGCCGCGTTCACGAGCACCTGCCCGATCACGAAGGAGATCCACTTGGGGTCCGTGCGCACCGTGAACGAGAGCTCCCCCAGCTCGGGGGCCACGCGCGCGTCGATGAGCGTGCGGGCCTTGCGGCGCAGGGCGTCGCGGACCGTCTCGCCCAGGCTCACCTCGCGTATTTGGAAGTCGCGCTCGAGCGTGGTGCCGCGCGCGAAGTAGAGCGCCTGCTCCACATAGCCCTCTATGGCGTCCACCTGTGCGTCTATGGAGTCGACCACGGGCGAGGGGTTGTTCTTGGCCGTGAGCCGGGCCGCGGCGATGGGCGTCTTGATCTCGTGAATCCACGTCTCCACGTACTCGCGGTACTCGCGCTGGCGCCGGCGGGCCGTGGCCAGGCGGTTCCTCATGGCCCGCAGCGCCCGGTCGAGCGCGTCGTAGAAGAGCTCGCCCTCGGCAAAGCCGGGCCGCTCCACGAACTCCGTGACGAGGTAGGCCTCGTCCAGGGAGTCGAGCGACTCGGAGAGGCGCCGGTAGAACGGTCGGCGACGCGTCCAGTCCAGGAGCAGCGCCACGAGGGCCCCCAGCACGAGCACCGCGCAGACAAGGGCCACGACCTCGCGCGCGACCCCGTGGACCGTCATGATCAGCGCAGAGAGCGCGAGGGCCACCGCCCCCACCGCGAGGGGGACCAGCCGGTCGGCGAGGTACGTGAGAAACTTCATGCTCACCCCACCAGGCCTTCCTCGGCTGCCTCAAGGCAGTCCATGGCTGCTCCGAGACTGTCCACCGCTGCTCCGAAGCCTTCCACGGCTACTCCACCAGGTAGCCCATGCCGCGCCGGGTGCGCACGAAGTCCGTGACGCCGATCCCGGCGAGCGTGGAACGCAGGTGCGAGACGTTCACCGTGAGCGTGTTGTCATCCACGAACTCGTCCGACGCCCAGAGCTCCTCCTGGATGCGCTGGCGGCTCACCACGGCGCCGGCGTTGCGCATGAGCAGCGCCAGGATGCGCAGCTCGTTCTTGGTCAGCTCCGTGGAACGTCCCTGGAAGCTCACGCAGCAGCGCGCCGTGTCCAGCGTGACGCCGGCGTGCGAGATCTCCGCCACGGCCGCCGCCTCGCCGTAGCTGCGCTTGAGGACCGTGGTCACGTGGGCGAGCAGGACCTGGTCGTTGTAGGGCTTGGGCACGAAGTCGTCAGCGCCCAGGGAGAGGGCGAGAAGCTCGTCCATGTCGTTGTCGCGCGAGGTCACCACGATGATGGGCACGCTCGAGCGGCGGCGCACCTCGCGGCAGACGTACTGGCCGTCCACGCCCGGCAGGTTGAGGTCCAGCAGCACCAGGTCGGGCGCGACGTCCAGGATCTGCTCGGCCGCGTCCTCGAAGTCCGCGAGCGCCGAGGCCTCGTAGCCGTTGCGCCGCAGCAGGACGCAGAGCTCCTCGCGCAGGCGCGCGTCGTCCTCCACCACCAGCAGGCGTCGCATGTACCCTCCCGTGTTTGGGTTTATCGGTGATGAGGGTACCACGCGCGGCGGCTGGGCGGCGCCGCAACGTCCGCGCCGCCCCGCCTGCGACCCACCAACGTCCCACCGGACAAATGCGACCGCCCGCGAACGCCGCGCGTCCGGACGGATCGCGACGCACTACGATGCTGAAAGTCGGTTCGCACGCGAGTTTGGACGGTGATTCCCATGGGACAGTACGTCATGGTTGAGAACGAGGGGCGCTACTGCTTCAACCTCTGTGCCTCCAACGGGCACATTCTTATGTCGTCAATCATCTTCCCGTCCAAGGAGGAGTGCCTGCGGGGCATCGACTGCGTGCGCGCCACCGCGGCCGACGCCGCCGTGGAGGACAGCACGGAGGACGCCTTCGACCGCGAGAAGTCACCCAAGTTCCGCATCTACGAGGACTTCGACGGGCACTACTTCTTCCGCTTCATCACCAGCGAGGCCGGCGACATCGCGCGCTCGCACACCTACGAGCACAAGGAGAGCCTGCTCAGACGCATCGAGAGAACCCGCGCGGAGTGCGACTCCTCCCTCGCGGCGGGCGAGAACTAACGGCGAATAGGCGCCCCGGGGACAGCCCCGGGGCGTCTTTGTGTGACACGCGCATCTAGGGGCTGGCGCGCGTCCGACATGGTGCGCGTCGGACGTGACGCTCACGTCTGGCATGGCGCCCGCGTCTTGGCGTACTGTTGACTCGTGGTGTAACGTCAGCGGCGTCGCCTGCAGCGCGCATCATGACGCGCAGTACGCAGGCACCTGCCGCACAACAGGACGGAGCCTGACATGGACATGACCGGGGTTCGCCTCACCGATCTCGTGGAGGCCGCGGGCTGCGCGGCCAAGATCGCGCCCGGCGAGCTCGCCGGGGTTCTCGCCGACCTTCCGCGCCTAGAGAGCGGGAGCCTCGTGGTGGGCTTCGACGCCTCGGACGACGCGTGCGTCTGGGACCTGGGCGACGGCCGCGGCCTCATCTCAACCACGGACTTCTTTCCGCCCATGGTGGACGACCCGTTCCTCTTTGGCCAGGTGGCGGCCACCAACGCCCTCTCGGACGTCTACGCCATGGGCGGCACCCCCGCGCTGGCCCTCAACCTCCTCTGCTTTCCCAACTGCCTGGGCATCGAGGTCGCCGGGCAGATTCTCGCCGGCGGGGCCGAGGCCTGCCGCCGCGCGGGCTGCGTGGTGGCGGGCGGCCACTCCATCAACGACCGCGAGCCCAAGTACGGCCTGGCCGTGACGGGCTTCGTCGCCCTGGACGAGCGCCTGGAGAACGGCGGCGCACGCGAGGGGGACGCCCTCGTGCTCACCAAGGCGCTCGGCACGGGCGTGCTCACCACGGCGCACAAGGGCGGCATCCTGGACGACGCGGGCCTCGCCGTGGCCACGGGCTCCATGACCACGCTCAACGAGGCGCCCGTCCGCCTGGCGCGCGAGCTCGGGTGCTGGCCGCACGCCGCCACGGACGTGACGGGCTTCTCGCTCATGGGCCATTCCTGCGAGATGGCCGAGGCCTCGGGCGTCACCCTCCAGATCGACGCCGCGTCCGTTCCGGTGATGCCGCGCGCGAGGGAGATGGCGGCGCTCGGGCTCATCCCCGGCGGGGCCTACCGCAACCGCGACTTCTTTGGGCCGCGCGTGGAGCTGGACGAGTCACTGCCCCTCGACCTTGTCGACGTGCTCTTTGACCCGCAGACCTCCGGCGGCCTCTTGCTCTCACTTGATGAGGGGGACGCGGAGCGCCTGGCGTCCGCCCTGCGCGACGAGGGCCTCCCCGCGGCCGTGATTGGACAGGCCGTCCCACGGGGCGAGAGCTCCGTGGTCGTGCGCGGCTAGAAGGCC
>CAZCTE010000092.1:0-1268 GCA_964501395.1 uncultured Atopobium sp. | reverse complement strand
GCTACGCGCGGTCCTTCTCCTTGAAGCACTCCGGCGGCGTGAGGCCGTAGACGTCGTTCTTGAGGAGCCGGTAGACCGTCGCGACCAGGGGCACGCCCAGAAACATGCCCACGATGCCAAAGGCCCCGCCGCCCGCCGTCACGGCGAAGAACACCCAGATGCTCGGCAGCTGCACCATGGGCCCCACCACGTGCGGGTAGATGAGGTCGCCCTCGACCTGCTGGAGCACCACGATGAAGATCACGAACACGAGCGCCTGTATGGGCGAGTCCATGAGGATGAGGAAGGCCCCCACGATGCCGCTCAGGAAGGCCCCGATGATGGGGATGAGCGCCGTGACGGCCGTGAGCGCGCCGATCATCACGGCATGGGGCAGGCGCAGAATGAGCATGCCCAGGCAGCAGAGGCCGCCCAGGATGCACGCCTCGGTGCACTGCCCCACGAGGAAGCGGTGGAAGCAGCCGTTGGCCTCGCTCGCCACGTAGCGCAGCCTCGCGCTCACGCGATCGCTGAGGTAGCGGTCCATGAGGAGGTTGCACTGCTCGCAGAGCCGCCCCTTGCTCATGAGGATGAAGACCGCGAACACCACCCCAATGACGAAGCTGGCCACCCCGGTCACGACGTTGCCCACGGCGCCGGCCACCCCCTTGATCGCGACGGTTGCCGCGTTCTGGGCGGTCTCGCGCCACTCGATGGAGTCCAGCGCCGCGGAAAGCTCCTTCAGGAGGTCGTCCGTGATGAGGTTCGTGGACTGGAGCCAGGTGATGAATCGGTCGAGCGCGCTGGGAAGGTCCGACACGAGCAGGCTGATGCACTCGATGACCTGCGGAATCACGAGAGCCATCACTCCCGCCACAATGAGCACGAGACTGATGAACGCCGCGGCGAGGCACACCGCGGGACGAATCCGCACCAGGGGCCCGGTCGTGACGCTCGGGAAGAAGTGCCGCTCGTAGAAGCTCATGAGGATGTTGAGCGGGTACGCGATGAAGAGCCCCAGCAGCAGAGGCGCCAGGGACGAGAGGAGGATCCCCAGGAACTCGGACACGTCATCCCAGTAGTAGACGGCCAGGTAAACGACAAACGCCGCGACGGCGGCGGCAACGATCGTGCGCGTGCTGGAGTGACCCATCAATCTCCCCTTCGGGTTTCTCTGCCCCCGGGCACCGTACGCCCGATTCCGTCTAATGTACCCGAATGCGTCAGGCCGGGGGCGCGGGGCCTCGATGAAACCGTCCGCTTGGGACGTGGGGCTGGGGCGCGCGTGG
>CAZCTE010000091.1:0-5856 GCA_964501395.1 uncultured Atopobium sp. | reverse complement strand
CGCTGCTACTTCTCGTCGAGCTGGGCCTTGAGGGCCAGCAGCTGCCGGTAGGTGTCGATGAAGTTGAGGGCCATGAGCTTGCAGGTCTCGGCCCCGGCCATCTGGTCCTCGGCGTGCAGCAGCAGAAGCGGGGTGCCGCCCTCGCGCTCGCCCGCGGCGTCCGCCTGGAGGAGCTGCATGTGCGCGTGGTGCCCGCCGACGAAGGCCTCGTCGCCCTCCTTGATGAGCGCCTCCGCCTTGTCGAACGCGCCCTCGCGGGCCTTCTCGATTGCGTTGACGTAGCACGACTTGGCCGTGCCCACGCAGCTGATGATTTGGAAGCAGGTCAGCTCCAGGTCGTCCATTTCCTCGTCCATGATGTGTCCCCCTTTTTGCGGTAGTAGGAAGTTGGTAGTGAGAGTCGACGGCGGTTGACGCTAAGAGCTGCTGTTGCCGAGCGTCTGCGGCGCTTGGTGCCAAGTGCCCGCAGCGCCGGCTGCCGCCAAGCCCTTGCACTGAGAAACGATAGCGAGAAACGATAGCAAGGGGCGGCGGGCACGCTCGTGGTATGCCCGCCGCCGGAGAGGTAGCTGTGCGCTTGGCGTCGCGCCGGCGTGTGTCGCGCCGGCGCGAGGCGTGCGGAGCGCAACCCCGCGTCGCCGATGCCTAGCCGAGCGCGGCCTTGATGTCGTCCAGGATCTTGGCTGCGTTCATGCGGCCGTAGTCGACCATGGGAATGACGATGACGGGGCAGCGCCCCTCGACGGCCTTCTCGAAGTCGCCCTTTGCGTAGCCGATCTGCGGTCCCAGCACCACGATGTCGGCCTCGTCGATGTGCTCCATGGCCTCGCCCATGGGACGCGCCTCGATGGTGACGTCGTCGCCGCGGCTGGCGGCCTCCTTCTCCATCTTCTGGACGAGCAGACTTGTGGACATGCCAGCGTTGCAGCAGAGCATGATCTTCATGACGTTCTCCGTTTCTGTCGAAAGGTCCGTTGGCGCGCGCCTGCCGGCGTGGCGGCCGTTCCTGTTGGTGCGTCGGCGCGGGCCGGGCGCCGTGTTGCCGTCAAAGGCCCCGGCGCGGGCGCTGGCCGCAAGCCACGTGCTCCGCCCGCCAGCCACGCGCCCGCGCTTCTCGCACCGCTACTCCGCAGCCTCCTCAAGCTCGAGCTGCTTGCGCTGCATCGACTCGCTGATCTTCATGAAGGGCAGGTAGACGGCAACGTTGATCGCAAGCAGGGCCAGCTGTAGGACAATGGCCCGCCAGTCGCCGCCCGTGGAGAGGAAGCCGTTGAGGAAGATCGGCGTCGTCCACGGCACCTGGATGCAGGTGGGGTTCACCAGGCCGGCGACCGTGGCGAGGTAGGAGCCCACGATGTTGATGACGGGGCAGAGCACGAACGGGATCATGAGCGGGATGTTGTACACGATGGGGTACCCGAAGATGACCGGCTCGTTGATGTTGAAGATGCCCGGCAGGGAGCTGAGCTTGGCAACCTCCTTGGAGGGCTTCCACTTGCTGAAGAGGAACGTGGCAACCAGCAGGGCGATCGTGCAGCCGGAGCCGCCCGTGAGCGCGTACACGTTGAGCGTGTTCATGTTGAGGTAGAGGTCGGAGCGGGCGATGACGGCCTCGATGCCGCCGGTGCTGTAGACCTCCATGGCCTCCACGAGCACCACGGTGAGGATGGGCTCAACGAGCACGCCGTTGACCGTGGACTGGTGGATGCCCAGCGAGAACAGCAGGTTGCCAATGGAGTAGATGATCACCAGGCCGGCGAGGTTGGTGGTGAGGGCGCGCAGCGGCGTCTGGATGCAGGTGTTGATGAGGTCGGTGACGTCGGTGCCAAAGCCCACGTACACGAGCATGGAGACCAGGCCGAAGCAGCCGAAGGTCAGCAGCATCGGGATGAGCACGTTGAAGGACTTGGTGACCGCGGGCGGCACGCCGTCGGGCATCTTGATGCGCAGCTGCTCGACGGACGAGATCTTGATGAAGAGCGTCGTGGCGAGAAGCCCCGCGACGATGCCGGTGAACATGCCGTTGGTGCCGGTGTAGTCCGTGACGAACGCGCTCGTTACCTCGGCCGTGGTCACGGTGTCGGTGAGGAGCTCGGACGTGGAGGCCAGGCTCGCCGTCACCGCCTGCGGCATGAGGATGAAGAACGTGGAGAGCGAGACCACCACGCAGGAGATGGGGTTGTCAAAGCGCTTGTTCGTGGCAAGGCAGTACGCCACCATACCGCAGATGAGCAGCGCCGATATGCTCAGCGCGCCCTGCGACAGGGCGCTGCCCCAGTACTGGGCCGCCTCGAGGACCCCGGCGTTGGGGAACAGGCCGTCCGTGTCCCACAGCCAGGTGAAGACGACGTTGTTCATCAGCGTCGCGATGCCGGCGAGAATGAAGACCGGCATGATGGTGGAGAAGCCGTCCCTGAGCGAGCGCAGGTGCACCTGGTTGCCGATCCTGGCAGACACCTCCGCGAACTTCTCGAGGAACTTCTCGGCACCGCCTCCCTTGGCCGTAGCCTCGTCTTTAGCCATCTTTCTTCCTCCTTACTCGGTCTATTGTCCGTGTACGCGCGGTCGTGCGCGTTCTTACCTGATGACGTGGGTCGTGGCAACGTCCCTCAGCCACGCGGCCGACTTCTTGAGGCGGCGGGCGTAGCCCTCGTAGAGGTCCACCTCCACGAAGCCGTAGCGGTTCTTGAAGGCGTTCGTCCACGACCAGTTGTCGATGAGGCCCCAGTAGTGATAGCCCACGCAGTTGGCGCCGTCGGCGATGGCGCGGGCCACCCAGCTCAGGTGGTCGCGCACGAAGTCGATGCGGTAGTCGTCCTGGATCTGGCCGTCCTCGTTCTTGTTGAGGTACTCGCGCTCGATGCCCATGCCGTTCTCGGAGACGAACCACTCGAGGTCGGGGTACTCGTCCTTGAGCTTCATGCCAAAGTCGTAGATTCCCTGGGGGTAGATCTCCCAGCCGCGGCTCTCGTTCATCACGCGCTCGGGCCAGACGTAGGGCTCGGCGAACTGCGGGTTGCCCCACTCGTCGTGCGGCTCGCTCGGCGCCTGGACGCGGTTGGGCTGGTAGTAGTTGCAGCCGATCCAGTCCACCATGCCGCAGGCGAGAACCGCCTCGTCGCCCGCGCGCACGGGCACCCGGATGCCGAGCTCGGCGAGGGTGTCCAACACGTCGGCGGGGAGCTCGCCCTTGGTGGCCAGGTCGAGCCACCAGCGGTTGGTGAGGCCGTCGCTCATGCGCAGGGCCTCGAGGTCGGCGTCGCTGGGGTCCTCCCTGGTGTAGGAGGGGGAGAAGTTGCAGATGAGGCCGATGCGGGCGTCCTCGCGGAGCACGCCCTCCTCCTGGAGCCTGCGGAAGCGCTCCACGCCCAGGCAGTGCGCGATCGAGATGTTGTACTGGACCGCGCAGCCCTCCTGGAAGCTGTGGTGCCGCGGGTACCACATGGGGTGCCAGTAGCGGTTCTCGGGCTCCACGATGGGCTCGTTGAAGGTGAACCAGTGGCGGATCTCGCCGCCGAACTCGCGCAGCGCCTGCTCGACGTAGTTGGCGTAGGCCTCGCAGACCTCGCGGTTCTCCCAGCCGCCGCGGCGGAACAGGTACGTGGGCATGTCAAAGTGGTAGAGGTTCGCAAAGACCTCGAGCCCCGCCTCGCGGGAGGCGCGGAAGAGCTCGTGGTACCACGCGGCGCCCTCGGGGTTGATGGCGCCGTCCTGGTCGAGCAGGCGGCTCCACTGGATGGAGGTGCGGTAGCTGTTGAGGCCCAGGTCCTTGAGGATCCGCAGGTCCTCCTCGTAGTGGTTCATGAAGTCGTTGCCCACGTACGACCCCACCCGGTTGTAAAAGGCCGAGATCTCCTCGTTGGACCAGGTGTCCCACAGGTTCTCGAGCTTGCCGCCCACGTTCCAGCCGCCCTCGGTCTGGGGGCCGGACATGGAGGCGCCGAAGAAGAAGTCCTGGGGTAGGGTGAGGTTCGGTGCGTCGGCTGCGGTCGCGTCTGTCATGGGGTCCTCCCTCTTCTCGGTTGCTTCTCGGAGCGGCTGCCGGGCTTCTTGCGTGCCGTTGGCTGTGCGGCCGTGGTTCTTGGGTGCGCGCTTCTCGACGTGGCTGCCGGGGCCCTGCGTTTGCGCCCGGCGCGCTCCTTAAATAGCCGCCGGGAGCGCCCCACGCACAGAACTATATCGGTCTAATCCAGAAAGTAAAGCGCCCTGTGGAATTTGACCCAAGAACTTGCCGAGCGGTGCGGCTTCGGCTGGTGGGCGGCACGTTCTTCAGGTATCTTTCTCATCTAGGAAACGTGCCCAGAGGAGTGTGCGTGCTGAAATACGAAGCAATCGCCGAGGACATTCGCGGCAGCATTGAGTCGGGCGAGCTCGGGCCCAACGAGAAGCTGCCGACGGTGGTTGAGCTCTGCGAGCGGTACGACGTCAGCAAGGTCACGGTGCGCCACGCCATCGAGCGCCTCACGGAGTGGGGGCTCGTGACGAGCCGGCGCGGGTCGGGGACCTACGTGAAGGCGCCCGCGGCGCTGCACGACGACCCGCTGCTCACGGGCGTGAGCGACCGCGCTCAGGGCTTCACGGCCGAGCATCCGGGCCCCGACGAGAAGGTGAGCTCCGTGGTCTACGACTTTGAGATCGTGAACCCGAGCCGCGACGTCGCCTGGCGCCTCAACATCCAGGAGGAGGACTTCGCCTACTACGTGTGCCGCGTGCGCCTGCTCAACGACGTGCCCATCGTGATTGAGTACACCTACATGCCCCTCGACCTGATCCCCGGGCTCAAGCAGCACCACGCCTACGGCTCGATTTACTCCTACATACGGGATGAGCTGCACCTCAAGATCGCGAGCTTCCACCGCACCATCCGGGCCGTCCCCGCCACCAGCGAGGAGGCGGTGCGCCTCAAGATCGCGCCCGGCGACCCGCTTCTCGAGCACGAGCAGGTCGGCTTTCTCGACGGCGGGGAGGCCTTCGAGTACTCCGTCTCGCACAACGTGGGGACCCGCTACGCGCTGCACACGATCACGCTGTCGTAGGTGGGTGGAGTCCGCGCGGGCAGCGTGCCTGGCGGGCCGCATGTTGAGCCTTGGCATGGAGTCGTCGGGGACCCGGCGCCCAGGCCGCCCTGCCTACCCGCGCTTCTCGGCACGCATGCACAGGCGCACGTAGTCCGCGTGCCATCTGTCGTCGTAGAACATGTCCGGGCGCAGCTCGTCCACGGCCTCCGCCACGATCGCATCGGCAAGCGCGGGCTCGATCCCCTCGAACGGGCGCTGCACGAACATGTGAATCCACCTGGTCATTCCGTCGGGCCCCACGAGGGTGGTCGGCCGGTCATAGAGGAGGGCGTGCGTGACGCGCAGCCCCGCCGCCTCCACGAGGGGCGCGTACTCGCCGATGGTGGGGAAGAAGAACGGCATCGTGTAGCTCAGGCCGTGGCGCGCGAACGCCCGGGCAAGCGCCTCGTGGATGCGCGCGCCGCAGCCCTTGCCGCCGCACTCGAACACGAACTCCCCGCCCCGGCAGAGCGCCGCGGCGATGTGCGCCAGCGCGGCCGGCTGCCTCTCGGCGTCAATCCAGTGCAGCATCGAGTTGGAGAAGACCACGTCGACCGGCTCGTCCAGCTCGAAGGACGTGGCGTCCCCCAGGACGAAGCGCAGCTCGGGGCGGGTGGCGCGCGCGAGCTCGACCATCTCGGGCGAGGCGTCCATGCCGGTCACGTCAAAGCCGCTCGCCTCGAGCTCCGCCGTGAGCGTGCCGTTTCCGCAGCCCAGGTCGAGGCAGGTCGATCCCGGCTCCGCCCGGATGAGGTCGATGAGGCCCTTCCCGTAGGCGGGCACGAACGAGAAGTCCTTT
>CAZCTE010000090.1:0-5936 GCA_964501395.1 uncultured Atopobium sp. | reverse complement strand
CGCCCGCTAGGGCTCCGCCACGCGCCGGATGCTCGCCTGCTCGGGGGCAATCTCCAGCTCGCGGCCGTCCCTGAGCCTCACCGTGGCCTTCCCCCACACGTCGACGCCGGCGAGCGTCCCGCGCCCGGCCGCGCGGCCGCCGCGCACGACCTCCACCTCGGAGCCCATGCCGTCCAGCACGTCGAAGTAGTCTCCCAGCACGGGGGCGAGCGGGCCCGCCGCGCCGCGGCCGGAGGCGACGGCGGCCTCCCAGGCCCCCACCCTCGCGCGCACGGCCGCCTCAAGCGGCGCGGCATCCAAATCGCCCCTGCCCGCGGGCGCAACCTCGCAGGCCACGAAGAGGCCATCCTCGTCGTAGCCGGCACGTGCGCGCACGCTCGCGAGGGCGGAGCCGTCAGGGGCCACCACGTCATGGGGCCACGACACGCGAGCCCCCAGCGCGCCGGCCACGGCGAGCGCGCAGACGTACGGCACGCCCGTCACGTAGCTCATGGGCACCGCGGGGCGCAGGATGACGCTCGCTACTCCCACGCGACCTCCCCGAGGTCGGCCGTCACGTGGCCCACGCGGTCCTCGCGCGGGGTCACGGCGATGCCGCCGTGGGCGAGGAAGCGCTCGGGGGCGTGCATGAGGTCCTCCATCGGGACGATGACGTAGTCCCGCTCGCCGGCGCGCGGGTGCGGCAGCGTGAGCTTGGAGCCCGCGTGGCGCTCGCCCTCCACCCACACGAGGTCGCAGTCGATGGTGCGCGGGCCGGTGCCCGGCTTCTTCTTGGGGGAGGACGTCGCGGTCTTCTCGCCGTCGGCCGGCCTCTCGCGGATGCGGCCGAGCTCGTTCTCCACGCCCAGGAGCCGTTCCATGAGCACGAGCGGGTGGAGCTCCGTCCTGATTTCGGCGACGGCGTTGGCCACCGGCGTGGCGATGCCGTAGGCGGGCTCGGTCTCGTACGCGTGGCTCACGTTCACCACGCAGGTGAGGGGGATCTCGTCGATGAGGCGCACCGCCCGCGCGATGTTGCCAATGCGGTTGCCCACGTTGGAGCCCAGGCTCACAAAGCCCTGGCGTGGGTCCTTGTGGGAGACCGCCCAGTACGCGTTGACCGCCTGCGCGGCGCCCGCGACGTCATGGACGCGCAGGATCCGGGCGCCGTTCTCAATCGCCGAGATGCAGACGCCACAGGTGCCAAAGTCGCGCTCGGCCGGCTCCTCGACGCCCGCGACCGCGCCGACGAAGCGCTTGCGGGACACGGCCGCCACGAGGGGGTAGCCCATCGAGACCATCGAGCGCGTGGCCCGCTGGATGACCACGTCCTCGTCGGCCGTCTTGTCAAAGCCGGCCCCCGGGTCGAGGCAGATGCGCTCGCGCGCGACCCCCGCCCTCACGAGGGTCCGTGCCTGATCGCCCAGGAAGCCCATGACCTGGCGCATGATGGGCGCCTCCTCGGGCAGCGTGAAGCGGCGCTGGGAGGTTGCGGGGCGCGGCAGGGCGCTGCCGCTGGGTCGGCTCTGGTCGAGCGTCACCTGGCGGCGCGGCGCGCTCGCGCCCAGGCCGTCGTGGCTCCAGTGCGTGACGACGCAGCCGCAGGAGGTGTCCGCGGCCACGTCCACCATCTCGGGGTCGGTGAAGCCGGAGACGTCGTTCACGACGTCGGCGCCCAGGCGCACGCACATGCGCGCGACGTCCGCGTGGCGCGTGTCAATGGAGACCAGGGCGCCGGCGGCCACGAGCGCGCGGACCACGGGCACCACGCGCTCGGCCTCCACCTTGGAGGAGACCGGCTTGTGCCCCGGCCGCGTGGACTCGCCGCCCACGTCTATGATGTCCGCGCCCTGGTCGAGCATCTCGAGCCCGCGCGCGATGGCGGCCTCGGGGTCGAGGTTCTCCCCGCCGTCGGAGAAGGAGTCCGGGGTGACGTTGAGCACGCCCATGATGCGCGGGCGCGCGAGCGACAGCTCGTGCCCCCCGCAGTGCCAGGTCGCGTAGTTCTCTCTCAGCATGACATCCCCCTCCGGGCCGTCTCGAGTTCCCGAACATTGTAGCCGCCACGACGGGGGCGCGCCGCCGCAGGGGCGGACGGGCGGACGGTCAGGACAGACTGCGTGGAGATGGCGTCGCGAGCGCTTCTCGCGCGCGGTTTTTGGGCAAAGTGGACTCGTGTTCCGGCTTGCGGCGGCCTACGCCGCACAACCCACAGGAGGTGGCCCGCCATGGCGGAACTCGCCAGCAACGTCTTTGACTGCGCCCTCGTCTTCGAGGGGGGCGGGTACCGCGCGAGCTACACGAGCGCCTTCGCGAACGTTCTGCTTGAGCAGGGCATCTACTTCGACTACGTCTGCGGCCTCTCCGCCGGTGCGAGCAACTCCGTCAACTACCTCACGCGCGACCGCCATCGCGTGCGCGAGTCCTTCATGGCGGACGGCCCCACGAGCGGGCTCGTGGGCCTGCGCTCGCTTCTCAGGGGGCGCGGCTACTTTGACGCGGAGGGCCTCTACGAGGGGCTCGTCAGGGACGGGAAGCTCATGTTCGACTGGGACGCCTTCTCCGCCAACCCGGCGCGCGTGCGCATCCAGGCCTTCGAGCGGGACACCGGCAGGACCGTGCGCTTTGGGCGCGAGGACATGACCGACCCCCTGCGCCTCATGGACCTCGTGCGCGCGAGCTCGACGCTCCCCCAGATGATGAAGCCCATCGAGGTCGACGGGCGCGTGCTGCTGGACGGCGGCATGGGCGAGGGCGCGGGCATCCCGGTGTGCATCGCCGAGGACGACGGCTTCGAGAAGTTCCTCTTCGTGGCCACGCGCCCGCGCGGGTATCGCAAGGCCGAGCCCGGCGCGCGCGAGCGCAGGATGTTCTCGAGCATCGCCAAGGACCGCCCCTACCTCAAAAACGCGCTGCTCACACGATGGGAGCGCTACAACGCCGCCCTCGACCACGTGGAGGGGCTCGCCCGCGAGGGGCGCGCGCTCATCCTCTACCCCGACGAGATGCCCGTAACGAGCTCGACGGTCAACCACAAGAAGCTCGCCGCCGCCTACGAGGCCGGCCACGCCCAGTACCTCCGCGAGCTGCCGCGCGTGCGCGAGTTCCTCTTTGGCTCCCCCGACGCCGGCCCCTCCCCGGAGGACCCGGACCAGGGCACCGGCTACATCACGCTGGGATAGGCGGCCTCGCGGCAGGCGGCCTCAGAGCTCAGAGCTCTATCGTGAGCTCCACGGGGCAGTGGTCCGAGCCGTAGACCTCCGAGAGGATCGAGGCGCCGGTCACGCGGTCGGCGACGTCGTTGCTCACGAGGAAGTAGTCGATGCGCCATCCCGCGTTGTTCTTGCGGGCGTTGGCGCGGTAGCTCCACCAGCTGTAGGCCCCCGTCACGTCGGGGTGGCGGGCACGGAAGGTGTCCGTGAAGCCGGCGTCGAGCAGGCGCGAGAAGCTCTCGCGCTCCTCGTCCGAGAAGCCCGCGTTGCCGCGGTTGGGGCCGGGGTTCTTGAGGTCGATCTCCTGGTGCGCCACGTTGAAGTCCCCGCAGGTGACCACGGGCTTCTCGGCGGCGAGGCCCGCAAGGAAGTCACGGTAGCTGGCGTCCCACGAGAGGCGCGTGTCTATGCGGGCGAGCCCGGGCTGCGCGTTGGGCACGTAGACGTCCACGAACCAGTAGCTGGGGAACTCGAGCGCGCAGACGCGCCCCTCGTCGTCCGCCTCGGGCGCGCCGATGTGGTGCAGCACCCGCAGCGGCTCCTCGCGGGAGAAGACCGCGGTGCCGGAGTAGCCCTTCCGCTCGGCGTAGCTCCAGGTCTGGTGGTAGCCGGGGAGGTCAAGCTCGATCTGGCCCTCCTGGAGCTTGGTCTCCTGAATGGCGAAGACGTCCGCGTCGGCCGCGGCAAAGATCTCCGTGAAGCTGGGGTCCTTCTTCATGACGGCGCGCAGGCCGTTGACGTTCCAGGAGACGAGGCGCAGCTCGCGCGGGCTTGACATGGGGGCTCCTCGGGGTAGGCGCGTGCGATCCTCAGCCATCTTACCCGTTTGCCGGGGCGACGCCGCGGGCCGCCGGGGCCCGGGTCGGGCGCGGTGGCGCCTGCGGGCCGGCCCCGCCTCAGGCCTCGGGCGCCTTGAGCCCCGCCCCGCGCATCGCGGCGAGAAACGCCTCCGCGGAGCGGGTGGCCACGAGCTCCTGCGGAAAGCCGACCTCCTCGAGCATGGCGAGCGCCGAGGGGAAGCGGCCCACGTGGCAGCACAGGTGGGCGTCCGTGTTCACGGCAATCTGGCAGCCGAGCTCGGCGCAGGCCCGCGCTATGCGAGCGCAGCTCTCCCAGGTGCGGCCCGCCCGTCCGCGGGACTCCAGGCTGTGCTCGTTTATCTCGATGAGCTTGCCCCGGCGCGCCGCCTCGCCCACCACCGCATTGACGTCGAAGGGGACGCCCGCGCGCCCCGGATGGCCGAGCATGAGCACCTTGGGCTGGGCGAGGGCCCCGAGGTACATCTCGGTCGTCTGCTCGAGGCTGGCGTCCGCGGCAAAGTCCCTGTAGTGGACGCTCGCGATGACGTAGTCGCAGTCCGCGGCGGCGCACTCGTAGAGCGACGCGGCACGGCGCGTGGGGCGGCCCGTTATGTCCTCCGTAACCTCGATGTCCTGTCCGTAGAGCCGCCCGTCGAGCGTGCGGATGTCCGCCTCCATGCCACGCAGGAGGGTCACCCCCTCCCAAGAGCGCGGCCAGATTCTCATGTTGATGAAGTGCTGGTAGTCGCGAAGGTCCGCGTGAGCGAGGCTCGCGCCGGGGAAGAGCATGTCGCTGAAGTGGTCCGTGATGCCCACGAGCTCCATCCCCGCGTCTCGCGCGGCGAGCACGTTCTCGCGCACCGTTGAGTACGCGTGGCGCGAGTAGAGCGTGTGCGTGTGGGTGTCGCAGCGGTTCTCCAGCATCTCATCTCCCCTTCGCGGGACGGCGGGACGCGCCCGTCCCCTACCGGTAGGACTCGGCGAGCTTCCTCCAGGCGGGCAGGGACCTCACGATGGTGTCGTGGGAGACGCAGTAGCCCACGCGGACCCAGCCCGCGCAGCCAAAGGAGTCGGAGGGCACGGGCAGGAGCTCGAGCGCCTTGGCCCGCTCGAAGAACGCCCCGGCGTCCGGCTCGAGCGCCTTGACCCAGAGGTAGAAGGCCCCCTCCGGCTCGATGAACTCGTAGCCGATCTCGGAGAGGCCCTCCGTGAGCGCGCGGCGGTTCTCGGCGTAGGCCTCCACGTCGCTCGGGACGTCCACGCAGTCGATGAGCACGCGCTGGAAGAGCGCGGGGGCGCACACGAAGCCAAGCTTGCGCCCGGCGCCCGCGACGGCGAGAAGGAGCTCGTCGTGCTCGGGATTGGTGGGCGGCACGAGCACCCAGCCGATGCGCTCGCCGGGCAGCGAGAGGGACTTGGAGTAGCTGTAGCAGACGATGGTGCGGTCGTAGACGGCGGGCACCCAGGGAACCTCCGCGCCGTAGGTGATCTCGCGGTAGGGCTCGTCCGCAACGAGGTAGATGGTGGTTCCCAGGCGCCCCTCCGCCTCGTGGAGGGCGCGCGCGAGCTCCTCGAGGTTCGCGCGGCTGTAGACCGAGCCCACGGGGTTGTTGGGCGAGTTGATGACGATGGCCTTGGTGCGCTCGGTCACGGCCGCCGCCACCGCCGCGACGTCGACCTGGAACGTGGCCGCGTCCGCGGGAACCTCCACGCAGGTGGCGCCCGACGTCTCTATCCACACGCGGTACTCCGGGAAGTACGGGGCTATGACCATGACCTCGTCGCCCGGGTTCACGATCGCGTGGAACACGATGGAGAGGGAGGCGGCGGCGCCACAGGTGAGGTAGACGTCGCCCGCCGAGGCCGCGCCCTCGCCAAAGCGGCGGCAGAGGCTCCCCGCCACCGCCTCGCGCGCCGCGGGGAGGCCGGCGGCGGGCGTGTAGCC
>CAZCTE010000089.1:0-5952 GCA_964501395.1 uncultured Atopobium sp. | reverse complement strand
GTTGAGTACATGAGCGTGATGCTCAGAAACACGACGATGGAGCTAAGCATCCGTGGCCCCCTTTCCGCTGGCGTCATCAGAATCCGCGGGGGCATCATGGGCTCCCCCGCCGGGGTCACCGGGGCCGGCGGTGTCACCGGGGCCGGAGTCGCCCGGCCCGGCCTCTGCCGCGGGCGCCTCCGCGGGCGCGGCCTCGGCCGTCCCCGACGCCGCCTCGAGCACGGTCCCGCCGGCGCTCGTGGCCTCGGCCACCTGCGCGCGCCCGGCCGCGAGCTCCCTGCGGTTCTCCAGGCGCTCGGCAAAGACGCGGACGATGCCGCCCAGGGCGATGAACAGGACGATGACGCCGATCATGATGTCGATGATCTCGGACGGCGCGCCGAGCGACTGCTGCACCGTCTGCCCGCCGTAGATGAGCGCCGAGAAGAGGATGGCGGCCGGGATGCAGCCCAGCGGCGAGCAGCCGGCGATGAAGGCGACCGACAGGCCGTTGAAGCCGTTGTTCTCAAAGGCCGAGAGGGTGGAGATCCCATGCGGGGAGGTGCCGGTGATGGTGAGGGCGCCGCCCAGGCCGCAGAGGGCGCCGGAGATGACCATGCAGAGCACGAGGTTCTTCGGGACGTTGATGCCGGCGAAGCGGGCCGCGTCGCGGTTGAGGCCCACCGCGCGGATCTCGTAGCCCACCTTGGTGCGCGTGAGCAGCCACCAGATGAAGACGGCCGCCACGATGGCCACGATGATGCCCACGTTGACGTCGGTGCGCACGAGGGCGGTTCTCAGCCACTCGAACTGGGAGAGGAAGGCCTGGCCCTCGTCCGACATCTTCCAGTTGGGCAGGACCATCGTGTAGCTCGACTCGTTCACCGGGATGGAGCCCGTGGAGTTCTCGCGGTGGTAGGCGTCGGTGTTGACGATGAAGTTGCAGAAGTAGAGCGCGATCCAGTTGAACATCACGCTCGTGAGCACCTCGTGGATGGAGAACTTGGCCTTGAGCCAGCCCACGAGCGCGCCCAGGAGCGCGCCTCCCAGGGCGCCCGCGGCCAGGACCACGAGGATCTGGAGGGGCGCCGGCAGGTCGAGCTTGGCGCCCACCAGCACGGCGAAGACCGTGCCCATGATGTACTGGCCCTCGGCGCCGATGTTGAAGAGGCCGGCCTTGTAGGCAAAGGCCACGGCCACGCCGGTGAAGAGCAGCGGGGTGGCCTTGATGATGACGTTGGAGATGTAGTTGGAGCGCCCGAAGGCCCCGTAGAACAGCTCGCCGAAGGCCTCGAGGGGGTTGTAGCCCGCAACGCCCAGCACCACGGCGGCAACGACGAAGCCGAACAGGATGGCCACGACCGCCGAGGTGATCGGCTTCTTGAGAATCTTGGTGAAGGTGCTCACCTGCTACCACCCCCTGCCATGAGCAGGCCGATCTCCTTCTCGTCGACCTCGCCCTGCTTGAAGGACCCGGCGATGGCGCCGTCGTAGATGACCTCGATGCGGTCGGAGACGCTCATGACCTCGTCGAGCTCGAGCGAGATGAGCAGGATGGCCGCCCCGCGGTCGCGCTCGCGCACGAGGGCCTTGTGGATGAACTCGATGGCGCCCACGTCGAGGCCGCGGGTGGGCTGGACGGCAACGAGAAGGTCCGGCTCGCGCGACACCTGCCGGGCGATGATGACCTTCTGCTGGTTGCCGCCCGAGAGGCCGCCCGCGAGATGCTCGGCGCAGTCGTCCGGGCGGATGTCGTACTCCTTGATGAGGCCCTCGGCGAGCTCGCGCAGCGCCGCGTAGTCGAGCCGGATGCCCCGGCCAAAGCGCTCCTCGCCGTGGTCCTCGAGCACCATGTTCTCGGCCACGGTGAACGGCAGCACGAGGCCGTAGCGCTGGCGGTCCGAGGGGATGGTGGCCACCTTGTGGTCTATCACGTTCTTGGGCGAGGTGTTCTGGACCTCCACGCCGCGCACCTTGATGGTGCCGGAGTCCACCTTCGCGAGCCCGTCGAGGGCGTCGGCGAGCTCGTCCTGGCCGTTGCCGTCGATGCCCGCGATGCCCACGATCTCGCCCGCGCGCACCTCGAGCGAGAGGCCCTTGACCTTCTCGATGCCGCGGTCGTCGCGCACGTGCAGGTCATGGATGGAGAGCACGGTGTCGCCGGGGCGCGCCTCGTCCTTCTCGACCACGAACTCGACGCGACGGCCCACCATCTTGGAGGCGAGCTCCGCCTCGTCGGTCTCGGAGACCTTGACCGTGCCCATGTACACGCCGCGCCGGATGATGGTGCACTCGTCGGCGGAGGCCATGATCTCCTTGAGCTTGTGGGTGATGATGATGATCGTCTTGCCCCGCTTGACCAGCTCGTGCATGATCTCGATGAGCTGCTCGATCTCCTGGGGGGTGAGGACCGCGGTGGGCTCGTCGAGGATGAGCGTCTCGGCGCCGCGGTAGAGCGCCTTGAGGATCTCCACGCGCTGCTGCATGCCCACGGAGATGTCCTCGATCTTGGCGTCCGGGTCCACCTGGAAGCCGAACTCGTCGACGAGGTGCATGACCTCCCTCTTGGCGCGCGCCAGGTCGAGAACCCCAGCCGCCTTGCACACCTCGTCGCCCAGGACGATGTTCTCGGTGACGGTGAAGTTCTCCACCAGCATGAAGTGCTGGTGGACCATGCCGATGCCGTGCCGGATGGCATCGGTTGGGGTTGCGATGTCGACCTTCTCGCCGTTGATGAGAATGTCGCCCTCGTCGGCCGTGTAGAGGCCGTAGAGCACGTTCATGAGCGTGCTCTTGCCGGCGCCGTTCTCGCCCAGGATCGCGTGGATGCTCTGCCTGCGGACGTTGAGGCTCACGTCGTCGAGCGCCTTGAAGGCCCCGAACGTCTTGGTGATGCCGCGCATCTGGACGGCGTACTCAGAGTCTGCTCCCATGTGCCACCTCCCTCTCTCCGCTCTAACGGGACGGGGGAGCACCTTCGGCTGAAGGCGTCCCCCATCCCTGCCACGCCATGCGCGGCGCTGCCTGACCGATAGTGCCGTGTGTCCTTAGAGGGCGGCCTCGAACTCCTCGAGCTCCTCCTCGCTGGTGGGCGGCACGATCTCGCCGTCGGCGATGAGGTCCTCGAGCTCGATGGCGGCGTTGTAGATGTCGTCGCCGATGAGGTCGTGGTCCTCGGGGATGCCCACGCAGTCCTCGGTGAGGCCGAGGGAGATGTCGGTGCCGCCCTCGAGCTCGCCGCTGATGATCTGGTTGGACACGTCCACGACGGCCTCGTTGACGCGCTTGAGGGCCGAGGTGATCACGTTGTCGGGGGCCAGGTAGTTCTGGTCCATGTCGACGCCGATGGCGTAGAGGCCGGCCTCAGAGGCGGCCTCGATGACGCCGGTGCCGGTGCCGCCGGCGGCGTGGAAGACGACGTCGCAGCCGCCCGCGAACATGGCCTGGGCGATGGACTTGCCCATGGCGGAGTCGGAGAAGGACTCGGCGTACTGGGCCTGGACCTCGACGGAGGTGCCGTTCTGGGCGTTGGCGTAGGCGACGCCGCCCTTGTAGCCGTACTCGAACTGGTCGATGACGTCGGAGGAGATGCCGCCCACGAAGCCGACCTGGCCGGTGGTGGAGAAGCAGCCCGCGATGTAGCCCACGAGGAAGGACGGCTCCTGGGCGCGGAACTGCACGCCGGTGATGTTGTCGTCGCCGGTGGGGTTGGCGTTGTCGATGATGGCGAACTGCACGTCGGGGTTCTGCGCGGCGCAGGTGGCCACGGCGTCGGCCATGGCGAAGCCAACGCCCCAGATCAGGTCGCAGCCGTCGTCGACGCACTTGTCGAGGTTGGTCTGGTAGTCGGACTCCTGGGTGGACTCGAGGTAGCCCACGTTCCAGCCGTTCTCCTCCTCGAGGGTCTGCATGCCCTCCCAAGCGAGCTGGTTGAAGGACTGGTCGTTGATGCCGCCGGTGTCGGTGACCATCTCGACGGTGACGCTGGCCTCGCTCGTGCCGTCGTCGCTGCTGGAGTCGGAGTCGTCGTCCGAGCTGCTGCAGCCCGCGAGGCCCGCCATGGCGGCGAGGGCGGCCGTCCCGCCCATGCCCTTCATGAAGCTGCGCCTTGAGACGCCCTGCTCGCTGATCTTGCTCATGCACTCTCCCATCTCGAACTCCCGGCGTGCGCCGGGACCCTCCCGGCCCGTGCCGGGACCCTTCCTCGAGGGGTCGCCCTCTTGGGGTTGTCCCCTCTCCCCACGGGTCCCGCGGGACCCGAATGGTTCCTTCCTCGCCGGGCTGCTCGCCCGGCACGGACCGCCCTCCCCTAGCAGCAGTCCAAGATCTCCCCCACGTGGGAGGTCCCCACGCCCAGCTGCGGCGCCCCCAGGTAGTCGAGCACCGTCTCCGCCACGTCAGCGAAGGTGGGCCGCGTGCCCAGGTTGGTTCCCGGCCGCACGTGCGCGCCGTAGACGAGCCACGGCACGTACTCGCGCGAGTGGTCCGTCGAGGGCGTCACCGGGTCGCAGCCGTGGTCGGCGGTAATCATGAGCAGGTCGTTCTCGCGCAGGCCGCCCATGATCTCCGGCAGCTTGGAGTCAAAGTACGAAAGCGCCGTGGCGTAGCCCTCGGCGTCGTTGCGGTGGCCGTAGACCATGTCGAACTCCACGAGGTTGGTGAAGCACAGGCCGCAGAAGTCGCGGTCGAGCAGCTCGATCGTGCGCTCGATGCCCTCGGCGTTGCTCGCGGTGAGCACGTGGTCCGTGATGCCGCGCCGCGCGAAGATGTCGTAGATCTTGCCCACGGACAGCACGTCGCGGCCGCTCTCGCTCAGCACGTCGAGCATCGTGGGCCCGGTGGGCTCGAGCGAGAAGTCGTGCCGGCGGCTCGTGCGCCGGAAGTTGGGGGCCTCGCCCTCGAAGGGGCGGGCGATGACGCGGGCCACGCCGTGCTCGCCGGTAAGGATGGAGCGGGCGATCCGGCAGCACTCGTAGAGCTCCTCGACGGGGACCACGTTCTCGTGCGCCGCGATCTGGAAGACGCTGTCGGCCGAGGTGTAGACGATGAGGTCCCCGGTGCGCAGGTGCTGCTCGCCAAAGTCCCTGATGACCTCGGTGCCGGAGTAGGGGCGGTTGCAGAGGACCCCGCGGCCCGTCCTGCGCTCGAACTCCTCGATCACCTCGGCGGGGAAGCCCTCGGGGTACGTGGGGAAGGGGCGGCTTGAGATGACGCCGGCCATCTCCCAGTGGCCCACCGTGGTGTCCTTGCCCACCGACGCCTCGCGCAGGCGGGCGAAGGCGCCCTTTGGGGCCTTGGCTGGGGTGAGGCTCACGTCGTAGACGCTCTCGAGCGCGCCCTCGATGTTGAAGAGCCCCAGGCTCGCCATGTTGGGCACGTTAAGAAGTCCGGTGGTGGCGCAGGCGCAGAGGGTGTTGCTCCCCTCGTCACCGTACTCCGCGGCGTCGGGCTCCTCGCCGATGCCAAAGCTGTCGAGCACGACAAGGAAGACGCGCCTTTGTATGTCGTCCATGCCACCATCTCCAGACCGACCGCGTGCAATCGGCTCAACGAAACCGGTTGCCGCTGCAGGCGGCGCTTGGGGGCGCCGCTGTGGGGGGCGCCGCCGTGGGGCGTCCTGCATGGCGCCGTCCTCGAGGGCGCCTCCCTCTTGGCACCGTCCTTGCGGGCGCCGCCATCGGGCCACATTGTAACGCTTCAGAATTCTCTGTAAATTCTCAGGTTCGTTTGCGCTGGCGAGCGGGCAAGTGGCGTGAGTGGCACGCTGCCATAGCGCTGTTTAGGCTTTTGACCTGCGGGGATATGATACCTCTGCCTGCCCGAGGATGCGTCTCCACCCGCCGCGGCGCCCCTCGGCCGCCCCGGCGGGGTGCACCAACGCGGGAGCGCACAAGTGACATCCCGCCCCTCGTGAACCAACGCCCCAGCGCAGGGTGCACAGCTCGCCATTCGGCGCGAAACGGGTGCATAACC
>CAZCTE010000088.1:0-5956 GCA_964501395.1 uncultured Atopobium sp. | reverse complement strand
CTCGGGGATGAGCTCCTCCACCACCACGTAGATCATCGCGCCGGCCGCGAAGGCGAGCAGCCACGGCATGACGGGGCTTATCCACCCGCTCATGAGCACCACCCCCACGCCAAAGATCGGCTCCACGACGCCCGAGAGGCTCCCCGCGAGAAAGGCCCGCCGGCGGCTCATGCCCTCGCGCGCGAGCGGCAGGGAGATGGCCGCGCCCTCGGGGAAGTTCTGGAGGCCGATGCCCACGGCCAGGGCAACGGCCATGCCGAGGTAGGCCTCCCCCGCGGCGCCGGCGCTCTGCGCGGCCATGGCAAAGAGCAGGCCCACGGACATGCCCTCGGGGATGTTGTGGAGCGTCACGGCCGAGACGAGCAGCGTCGTGCGCTTCCACCCGGAGGGGATGCCCTCGGGCTCGTCCGCGGTCGCGTGGAGGTGCGGCAGGAGCGAGTCGAGCGCCAGAAGAAAGGCGACGCCCAGGAGAAACCCGCCCGCGGCCGGGATCCAGCCCGGGACGCCCTGCCCCTCCGCCTGCTCGATGGCGGGGTTGAGCAGGGACCACACGCTCGCGGCCACCATGACCCCGGCGGCAAAGCCCAGGAAGATGTGGTGCATGAGCCTGCGCTCGGACCGAAAGAAGAAGACCACCGCGGAGCCCGCCGTGGTCATGAGCCAGGTGAACCCGCAGCCGATCGCGGCCCACTGGAGCGCCTGGGGGAGGTTTCCTGTCATGGAGGGTCCTTTCTGCGACGGCGAGCGGTGTGCAGCCCAGGGCGAGAAGGCCGCCCGCTCGTCGCTCAATCGTGAGTTAGCGTTAGCTAACTTACACCTTCGCGAGTCACCGTGCTGTCGGGCAAGGCTCTGGCAAAGAGGCCCTCTGGAAAAGAGGTCCCAACGAGCGATGCCGCGACCACGGGACCCCGGCGGGAATGCCTCAGCGCCACGGCGTCCCAGCGGGTACAGTAGACGCGTCACCCACCCACGAAAGGAGCGCCACCATGGACGAGGTTCTCGCCTACCTCAAGGAAAACCCCACGTACTTCCTGGCAACCGTCGACGACCTGGGCAACCCGCAGGTTCGCCCCTTTGGCACCATCGCCAAGTTCGAGAGCAAGCTCTACATCCAGACCGGCAAGGTCAAGGCCGTCTCCCGGCAGATGCTCGCCCACCCGCGCGTGGCCATCTGCGCGATGGGCAAGGACGGCACCTGGCTGCGCATCGAGGCGGACGCCGTGCTCGACGACCGCCTGGAGGCGCGCGAGGCCGTGCTCGCGGAGTACCCCAGCCTGTCGGGCTCCTACGCCGCGGACGACGGCAACTGCGAGGTCTTCGCCCTCGAGAACGTGACCGCGACCTTCTCGTCGTTCACCAAGGACCCGTACACCATCCGCTGGTAGCGCGGTATTCGCCCAGCTCTGCGGGGTATAAACGCCGGAGACGGAAGGCGTCAGAACTCGACTGGAGGAGGCGGCCATGTACTTCAAGAACATTCTGGTTCCCTACGACGAGTCCGACCACGCAACGAGCGCCCTGCACATCGCGCTCGGCCTCGCCGGCCCCTACGAGGGGGCGACGGTCCACGTGGTGACCGTCATCCCCTCCGCCGCCCTGCCCAACCCCACGCTCCTGGCGGACGCGAACCTGGAGGTGCCCTACGCGGTGGCCGACCCCGCGGTCTACGGCCGCATCATGGACACGACCGTCCAGCGCACGGTGTCCGACATCCAGAGCGTGATCGACCAGGCGCGCGACGACGCCGTGTGCAAGGTGCTGGCGGACGCGGTCATAGCGGGATCGGCGCTCGAGGGCATCGTCGACTACGTCGCGAGCCACGGCATCGACCTCGTGGTCATGGGCCGGCGCGGCCTGGGCGCGCTGCGCGGCATGCTCGGGAGCGTGAGCTTTGGCGTGCTCCGCTCCGTGGACGTCCCCGTTCTCACGGTGAAGTGACGAGGAGAGCGCCCGGCGAGAAGAGCGTCGGCCGCGCGGACTTTTGCCGCGACCAGAAGGCGGCGCGCCCCCGCGAGATTGTTTCGCGGGGGCGCGCCGTTTTCCGTGCCGATAATCCTGGGGCTGGGGCTATCCGAGGCCGAGGCTATCCGGAAGCTGGGGCCGTCTTAGAGCCAAGGCAGAGGCTATCCGGGTGCTGGGGCCGCCACGCCCTACGCGCCCGCGCTCTCCCCCGCCGGCGCGCCCACGAGCACCGAGACCAGGCCGCGCTCCAAAAGCTCGCTCCCCCGGCCAATGACCTCGTCGGCCGGAATGCTGCGGTCGGACTGGAGCCACCAGCGATAGAGCGAGAGCAGCCCGCCCAGGACAAACGAGAGCGTCATCTCCAGGTCCTCGTCGGAGACGGTCACGTACACGAGCCCGCGCTCGACGATCTGCCGCGTGAGCGGGCGCAGGAGGTAGTCGATCAGCAGCTCGGGGGGAACGTTCTCGCAGGAGCGCTGCTCCCCGAGCAGGTCCTGGCTCAGGCGCGCGGCGAGCGCCTCGAAGAACACCCTCAGGGCGCGCGACCCCCCGTCCCGGCCGTCATCCTCGGCCATGGCCTGCTCGACCTCGTCGAGCAGCTCGCCGGCCATGCTGTCGGAGATGGAGGCGAGAAGCCCCTCCACGGAGCCAAAGTGCTGGTAGAAGGTCTTGCGGTCCACGTCCGCCTCGCGGGCGATGGCGCTCACGGTCACCCTGTCGATCGGCGTGGTCGCAAGGAGGCGCTTGAAGGCCTCCACGATCGCGCGGCGGCTCCTCAGCACGCGACGGTCGACATGCGCCACGGCCGGCGCGTTCTTCTCCGCCTGCGGGTCACTCGTGGGCTGGGTCATATCTCTCCTCCCCTAATAGCAACATTTTGTTGATTATCCCACACACTCGAGCCTGTTCTCCACGAGCGAGGCAGGCCCAGCGCCCGTCTCGCGCCGCTCTCACATAACCAACACAGCCCCGTTAGTCCACAATCTCCAGGTACTCGGCGCAGGTGACGGCACGCACCTTGGAGCCCCTGAACGCGCCCTCGTCCCGCGTGAGGATGAAGTCGACGTCGTTGAGCTCGGCGCAGGCGCGAATGAGCCCGTCCTCAAAGTCGGGCTCGCCGCTGCCGAGCGAGAGCTCGCACTCCTCGGCGCCAAGCGGGGCCACGGCGAGCAGCTCCCGCAGCCGCTCGACCGTCTCGCGCGCCTCGCGCTCATGCCCGCCCCGGGACAGGACGTAGTATGCGTCCTTGAGCGAGACGCAGGTCACCATTCCCAGGTCTCCCCCGCCGTTGCAGCGCTCAAGCACAGCCCAGGCCTCCTCCGACTGAGGCCGTCCCGCAACCATGGCGTCGAGGAGAACGTTGGTGTCAAGAAGCAGCCTTCTGCCGTTGAAGTTACGCATAGCGGCTCGCAACGGCCTCGCGCAGCCCGTCCTTGGTGAGGTTGACGAGCCACTCCGAGCGGCCGAACGATTCGCGCAGCTCGGCCAGCCTCGCGAGCGGGTCATCTGCCTCCTGCTCGACGGAACTCGGCGTCGGGACCTCGCCCGTTCTCGCGATGTTCTCCCAGACCACCCTGATGACCTCGGCGGACGTGGTCCCCGCCCCGCGGATGTAGGCGTCCGCGCGCTTGCGAACCGCCTCGTCCACCCTGCCGGACACGACTGAAGTTGCCATGCGCCCCTCTTTCTGTAGACATGTATACAGAATAGCAGAGGCGGCTTAATCCGTTGAGGCGCCGCCCCTTCCCAGGACGCGCGCGCCTTAGCCGCCGCGCGCCCCTTACAGGGGGCGTGCCCAAGGCGATAGGCGCCCTCGATGCGCCGCGCACCCCTACCCGCGCAGCAACGGGCGGGTGTTTCTCGCCGCGACGGCGAGGGTCGAGAGGTTGTGGAGGTAGGCCGCCGTGGTGAGCGAGATCGCCCCGCCGATGCCGAGCGCAATGAGCAGGCTGTTGAAGGCCACGATGAAGCGGTAGTCGTCGCCGATGCGCCGCATGAGGCGCACCGAGAGCTCGCGCGCCGTGACCAGAGGCGCCAGGGACGGCTCCAGCACCACCACGTCGGCCACGGCGCGGGCGATGTCGCTCGCGTCCCCCATGGCAACGGAGACGTCCGCGGCGGCCAGCGACGGCGAGTCGTTGATGCCGTCGCCCACCATCATGACCACGTGCCCCTCGCGCCGCAGACGCTCCACGTGCGCGCTCTTCTCCTCGGGGAGCACCTGGGCGTGCCAGGTCCCTATCCCCAGCTCCTCGGCCACGTGGCGGGCGCAGCTCTCGGCGTCGCCCGTGAGCATGACGAGGTTGTCCAGGCCCTGCGCGCGCAGGCGGCGCAGCACGCTCGCCACCTCGGGGCGCGGCGGGTCGCTCACGCAGACGGCGCCCACGAGCCTCCTGCCGCGGGCCACGTAGACGACGGACGACGCGGGCGCCTCGCGCTCGATGAGCTCGTCCAGGCCCTCGGGCCTCTCCACGGCCTCGTCCTCAAAGAGGAAGTGCGCGCTGCCCACGAGGACGTCCTCGCCGGCCACGCGCGTGGAGATGCCGTGGGCCACCACGTAGCGCACCTCGGCATGGAGCTCGTCCTCGTGCACGAGGCCCCGGCGCCCGGCCTCGGCCACGATGGCGCGGGCCATGCTGTGGGGGAAGTGCTCCTCGATGCAGGCGGCCAGGCGCAGGATGTCGTCCGGGTTTGTCCCGTCGAGCGAGATGACCCGCTCCACCCGGGGCTCCGCGCACGTGAGCGTCCCGGTCTTGTCAAAGACCACGGTGTCCGCCTTGGCGATGGCCTCGAGGTACTTGCCGCCGCGGACCACCACGCCGTGGCGCGCCGCCTCGTCCATGGCGCTCATCACGGCGAGGGGCGTGGAGAGCTTGATCGCACAGGAGTAGTCCACCATGAGGACGGCCATCGCGCGGGTGAGGTTGCGCGTCACGGCCAGGATGCCAAAGAACGCGAGGAAGCTGTACGGCACGATCGCGTCCGCGAGGCGCTCGGCGCGCCCCTGCACGGAGGCCTTGAGGTCGGAGGACTCCTCCACCAGGTGCGCGATCTCGTCTATGCGCGAGGCCCCGGGCCGCGCCGTCACGCTCACGCGCAGGTCGCCCTCCTCGAGCGCCGTCCCCGCGTACACGCTGGAGCCCGGCTCCTTGCGCACGAGCGCGGCCTCCCCCGTCATGGAGGACTCGTCCACCTCGCCCGTGCCGCCGACGACGGTGCCGTCCACGGGCAGCACGCTCCCGGCGCCCAGGTGCAGCACCATCCCCTCGCGCACGTCCTCGGTGGCAATGCGCACGTCGTGCCCGTCGACCACCTGCCAGACGGACTCCGCGCGGACCACGAGGCCGTCCCGCAGGGCCAGCCGGGAGCGGGCGCTCACGTGACGCTCCATCTCGTCGGAGAGGCCCAGCAGGAAGGCGATGGTCCCGGCCTCGGAGAAGGAGCCGCGATAGAGCGCCGCCGCGAGCGCGGCCGCGTCGAGCACCTCCACCACCACGCGCCCGCGCAGCAGGCAGCCGAGGCCCTTGAGGATGAGCCGGGCGGCGCGGACGGCCACGACCGCCGTGCCGAGCGGCGCGGGCAGAAGGACCGTGGTGGCCAGGCGCCCCAGCACGAGCTTCACGACCCGCGTCTGGAAGCGGTTGTTCTCGAGCGCCATCTCGAGCTCGTTCTCCTGCGGGGAGAGGCCCGCCTCCGGCGCGGACGGCAGGTGCAGGACGTCGAGGGCGCGCACGGCGTCGAGCGCGCGCTCCCGCGCGGAGCCGTCCAGGAGCAGGAGGATGGAGCCGTTTGCGGCGTGGACCTCGGCAAATCTCACGCCCTCGACGCGCATGAGCGCGTACGAGACGCCGCGGGCCTCCTCCTCGGTGAGAAGACCCCGGCCGCAGCGCAGGCGCAGGCGACCGGGGATCTCGGAGACTATCGAGAAGCGCATGCGCCGCTACGCCTCCGCGGGGGCCGCGGCGGCGGGGGCGGCGGCCTCTGCGGGCATGCC